>DATGXU010000200.1:0-2838 GCA_035298685.1 Magnetospirillum sp.
GCCAAGGAGTGTCGCTGCCGGTCAGGCTGGCGGCGAAATTGAGGAAATGGGCGGCGTTGTCGGGACCGCCGAACACCAGATAGCGCCACAGCCGCTCGGCCGCCTGGGGATCAAGGGTGCCGTCGCGCATCAGCTCGGCATCGGGCTTGTCGTCACCCGGCAGGCAGGCCAGCAGAATGTTTCGGCGGCGACACAGCGTCGCGATCTGTTCGACGCCATAGGGCCAATAGGACCGCCCGCCCAACAGGCGGACCACCACCAGCCGGGCATGCGCGACCACCTGGTCCAGGTACAGGTCCACCGACATGTGGTGCGCCAGCCGGGAAAGGTTGGCCAGCCGCAGTTCGAACGGCGCGCCGGCCTTGGCATGGGCCGCCGCCAGCGCCGACAATTCGGTGTCGGCGGCCGACAGCACCACCACCTGCCCAGGCGTCTGCCCCAGGTCGATGGCCTCGGACCCGTCGGAAATGGTGCCGGGCTGCGCGGCGAGCAGATGCATGGGCTAAGGGCCTCTCTCCGCCAGGAATGTGGGGCCAATAATGTGGGGATTGCCTAACCCGCGATCATCGCTTCGATCTTGGCGCGGTCCAGCCCCTTTTGGCCGATCACCACCAGCCGTGACAGCTTGTCCTCGCCGGCCTTCCACGGGCGATCGAACCAGCGTTCGATGCGGGCGCCCACCGCCTGCACCACCTGGCGCGCCGCCTTGCCCTCGACCGCCAAAAAGCCCTTGAGGCGCAGGATGTCGTGGGCGGCGATGGCGGCGCCCAGGCGCTGGGCCAGGGCCTCGGGGTCGGCGATGGTGCCCAGCGTCACGGCGAAGCTTTCGAAATCGTCGTGGTCGTGGCCTTCCTCGCTGTCGTGATGGCTGGGCCGCGCCGCCAGGTCGTCCTCGGCCGCCGCCGACAGGCCCAGCAGCACCACGGGATCGACCGCGCTTTTCGCGGTGCGCACCACCTTGACGCCGGGGCGCAGGGTGGCGGCGATTTCGGCCTGCACGCGGTCCAGGGTGGCGCCGTCCACCAGATCGGTCTTGTTCAGCAGCACCATGTCGGCGCACAGCAACTGGTCCTGGAACACTTCTTCCAGCGGATTGTCGTGGTCGGGCTGCGCCATCATTTCCGGGGTGTCGGCAAAGCGCCCGGCCGCCACCGCGCCGGCATCCACCACCGCCACCACGCCGTCGACGGTGACGCGCGAGCGGATTTCCGGCCAGTGGAACGCCTTGACCAGCGGCTTGGGCAGCGCCAGACCCGAGGTTTCGATCAGAATGTGCTCGGGCGGGTTGGGGCGATCCAGCAGCGCCTGCATGGTGGGCAGGAATTCGTCGGCCACGGTGCAGCACAGGCAGCCGTTGGCCAGCTCGACGATGTCTTCCTGGGTACAGCCGGCGACGCCGCACGACGCCAGCAGATCGCCATCCACACCGACGTCGCCGAATTCGTTGACGATCAGGGCGATGCGGCGGCCGCCGTTGTTTTCCAGCAGATGGCGGACCAGGGTGGTCTTGCCGGCGCCCAGGAAGCCGGTGATGACGGTGGCGGGAACTTTGCGGATCATGGAGTGCCTTTCAAGAACAACGGCAGGCCGGCGGCGACGAACGCCACGCGGGAACAGGCTTGGGCGACGCGCTGGTTGACGCGGCCCTGATGGTCGCGGAACTGGCGGGCCAGCCGGTTGTCCGGCACCAGACCCAGGCCCACTTCGTTGGAGACCAGCACCACCGGCCCGCGCGGGGCGCGCAACACCTCGCACAGGCGGCCGGTTTCGGCCTCCACGTCGCGTTCGGCATGCATCAGGTTGCTGATCCACAGCGTCAGGCAATCCACCAGCACCGGGCGGGCGGGGTCAAGCACGCGGTCCAGCACCTCGGCCAGTTCCAGCGGTTCCTCGATGGTGTCCCAATGGGGGCCACGGCGGTCGCGGTGCAGGCGGATGCGATCGGCCATCTCGTCGTCGAAGGCTTGGCCGGTGGCGAGATAAAGCGCCGGCCCGCCGGCCAGCAGGCCTTCGGCATAGGCGCTTTTGCCCGAACGGGCGCCGCCAAGAACCAAAGTGGAGGAAGCGAAGGTGGACATGGGCCGTCTGTTAGCACAATCCGGCGGTCAGAGCCACCGGCGCACCCGCTGGGCATAGGCGGCGAAGTCGGCCCCGAAGGTTCGGGCCAGCATGTCCTCTTCGCGCCGGGCGAACAAACGGTCCATCAGAACGCCCCACAGGGCCAGCACCGGCCAGGGCGACACGCTGCCCAATCCCACCGCCAGACCGGCCAGCACCAGCCCGAACCCCAGGTAGATGGGGTTGCGGCTGATCCGGAACGGACCCGTAACGACCAGCGCGCTGGCCTGGGAATAGGGATGCAGGGTGGTGCCCCGGCGGCGCATCAGCAGCGCCGCCCACAGCACCAGCGCCAAACCCAGCAACGCGGGCACGGCGCCGGCCCAAGTGTGTGGCCACCAGCGATCCCACGGCGCCCAGCGGTCGAGCGCCACCATGGCGCCCGCCGCCGCCGCGGTCAGGACCGGCGGATACAGCCTCATGCCGCCTCGAGGATGCGGCGAACCGTGCCGGCGTCGATATCGCCGCGCTCGCCCAGCGGCAGGCCGCCGCGCGTGGCCAGACGATCGGCGATGGTGTTGGCGATGCCGGCCGGCACCTCGTAACCACCCAGGCCCGCCGGCACGCCCACCGACTCGAAGAAGGCGCGGGTCTTGGCAATGGCCTGGTCGATGCGGGCATCCTCGGCGCCCTCGGTCAGGTTCCAGATGCGGGCGGCGTATTGCAGCAGCTTGGCGCGCTTATGCTCGCGCTTGACCGCCACCACGCCCGGCCACACGG
>DATGXU010000201.1:0-7269 GCA_035298685.1 Magnetospirillum sp.
GGTGATTCTGCCGGCGCCAAGGCTGCCGTCGATGCGTCGATCAAGCTTGCGCCGGAGAACTCACCAATTCGGACGGACGCCGAGGCGTTCCTGAAATCTCTTTGATCAATGGCCCCAAACAAGAATGAGGAATCGGTCATGACCACCGTTGCAGTGATTGGCTTGGGCTATGTCGGCCTGCCGCTTGCCGTGGCGCTTGCCCGCCATTTCCCCACCCTGGGCTTCGACATCGACGAAAAGCGCATCGCCGAACTCAAGCGCGGCCACGACCGCACGCTCGAGGTCGACGACCAGGTGCTGCGCGGCTCGGCGCTCAAGCTGTCGGCCCAGGCCGACGACATGCGCGGCTATGACGTGATCATCGTCACCGTGCCGACCCCGGTGGACCGCTGGAACCAGCCCGATCTGTCGCCGGTGCGCTCGGCCTGCCGCAGCGTCGGCGCCGTCATCGGCAAGGGCTCGGTGGTGGTGTTCGAAAGCACCGTCTATCCCGGCGTCACCGAGGACGTATGCGGCCCGCTGCTGGAAGAGATCTCGGGCCTGAAATGCGGCACCGACTTCTTCCTGGGCTACAGCCCCGAGCGCATCAATCCCGGCGACCGCGAACACACCGTCGAGCGCATCACCAAGGTGATCGCCGGCCAGACCGCGGCGGTGACCGAGCTGCTGGCCACCGTTTATGGCGCGGTGACCACCGGCGGCGTGTTCCGCGCCGCCTCGATCAAGGTGGCCGAGGCCGCCAAGGTGATCGAGAACGCCCAGCGCGACATCAACATCGCCTTCATCAACGAAATCACCCTGATCTTCCAGCGCCTGGGCATCTCGGTCTACGACGTGCTGGACGCCGCCGCCACCAAGTGGAACTTCCTGAAGTTCAGCCCCGGCCTGGTGGGCGGCCACTGCATCGGCGTCGATCCGTTCTATCTGGCCGAATGCGCCAAGATGCACGGCCATCACCCGGAAATCATCCTGGCCGGCCGCCGTATCAACGACGGCATGGGTCCCTATGTGGCCGACCGCGTGTGCGAGCTGATGGGCAGCGGCGTCAAGGGCCGCATCCTGATCCTGGGCCTGACCTTCAAGGAAAACGTGCCTGACCTGCGCAACACCAAGGTCATCGACATCGTCGAGAAGCTGAAGGCGCGCGGCCACGAGGTCGAGGTACACGACCCCATGGCCGACGCCGACGAAGCGCGCGAGCATTACGGCATCGAGCTGCGCACCAGCCTGGACGGCGCCGCCGGCTACGATTGCGTGCTGGGCGCGGTGCCGCACGACGTCTACAAGGCGTTCCCGCCGGCCGCCTTCACCACCCTGCTCAAGCCCAACGGCCTGGTGGCCGACATCAAGGGCCTGTGGCGGGGCATGGAATTCCCCGAGGGCCTGCGCCTGTGGCGCCTGTAAAGCTGACCTGAGGACGGACCCCTTGGGGTCCGTTCAAACCGAGTCCGTCACGCCGTCAACAGCAGATCGCTTGCCGCCAGGGTGCGGATGTTGAGGGTGGCGATGGTCACCGCCGCCGTTCCGCCGGTGCCATCGGCGTCGTAGCTCAGTCCGCCGGTGGTGGTGTTGAACAGCACCTGCGCGGCGGCCACGGTCGCGTGCCCGTTGCTGTTGGCGGCAAAGCGCCCGGCGCTCAGCTGGGCGGTAGTGATATTGCCGAAATTGGCGCTGTTCAGGCGGATGTGGTCGGTGCCGCGCAGGAAGTCGGTGACGGTGTCGCCGCCGTCGCCGGGGCGGGCATAATAGAACACGTCGGCACCGGCGCCGCCGGTCAGGGTGTCGGCCCCGGTTCCGCCCACCAGGATGTCGGCGCCGCTGCCGCCGCTCAGGCTGTTGGCGGCGTCGTTGCCGGTCAGCAGATTGTCCTGGCCGTTGCCGATCCCGCTGATGGCCAGCGCGCCGGTCAGTTCCAGCCGCTCGACGAAATTGGCCAGCCGAATGGAAACGCTGGACCGCACCAGATCGGTGCCGCCGGTGTCGGCGGTGGCGGTGGGGGTCGCGGTTTCGTAGACCTTGTCGCCCGAGCTGTCGACCAGGTAGGTGTCGTTGCCGGCGCCGCCGAACAACGTATCCGCCCCCGTGCCGCCATCCAGGGAATCGGCACCGCCCTGGCCGTACAGCGTGTCGCCGCCGGCACCGCCCGCCAGCGAGTTGTTCAGCGCGTTGCCGGTGAGAACGTCGCCGCCGCCACCGCCGCGCGCGTTCTCGATGGTGGTGCCGTAGCCGATGAAGAACTGGTTGTCCGACACGATCGACGCGCTTTTCGCCCCCAGCCAGATCCAGCGGCCGTCCGCCAGAGTGATATTGGCGGCCAAATTGGTGTTGCCCGCCGCGATGGTGTCGGTGCCGCCACCATCCCAGATCAGGAAGTTGGTCATGGTGGTCAGGGTATAGGTGTCGGCGCCGGTGCGGACGGTGCGGCTGGGACCGTAGTTCAACTGTATGGCCGCGATATCCATGTTGCGCGGCGAGACCGCGCCCAGGCCGTGATACGACATCACCGAATTGGTGCCGCTGTCCTCGGCCGACGGCAGCACGTCGGTGCGGTTCTCGCCGTTGTAGTTACCGGGGTGGTTCAAGCCCAGGGCGTGACCGATTTCGTGGGTGAAGACATGCTGATCGGTGATGTCGTGGTCGATGTAGATTTCGCCGCCCGGCGGATAGGTGGCATAGCCGGCGCTGCTGAACTGGTTGTTGGCGCCGAATCGGATATCCGCCGAGGACGGGGTGGCGACCTCGACGAAGCGGACATTGGCGACCGCCGCCCAGGTGGCCAGGGCGGCGCGCGCCACCGCCTTTTGCGTGGCGGTCAGAACGTAGAACCCGGTCGAACCGTTGTAGGTGGCGCCACTGGTGGCGGCGGTCAGCCAACTGTAGGTCAGGGTCAGCGGGGTACCGCCAGTGCGATTGGCGCCATCCCACACCGAGGTCGAGGCGAGCGCGTCGATGAAATAGGGGGCCGCCGTGGCGCCGTCGCGGTAGATTACGTTTTCGATACCCGTCGGCGCCTGATAGCCCGACACCGACATGTAGACGGTGTCGGTTCCGCCATCGTCCCAAATGGTGTCGTTGACGGAATCGACGTAATAAATGTCGTTGCCGGTGCCGCCTTGCAGCATGTCGCCGCCGGCGCCGCCGTCCAGGGTGTCGTTGCCGGTGCCCCCCAGCAACGAATCGACATAGGCGCCGCCGGTGATCACGTCGTTGCCGTCGCCGCCGTCCAGAGTATTGACGCCGCTGCCGCCAGTGCCGGCGGTGGCGGTGATATGGTCGTCGCCCGCGCCGCCGATGGCGGTCTTGCCGTGGCCCGAAACCGTGATGGTGTCGGCGCCCAGGCCGCCATCGGCCAGGGCGTTGCCGCCCAGCACCGACAGCCGGTCATTGCCGCCCAGCCCGAACAGCCAGCCGCTGGTGGTGCCGGTCAGCGACAGCGTGTTGGCACCGTCGTCATTGGCGGTGCCGGCGGTGTTGTCGCCGATCTTGATGGCGGCGCCGCTGGCGAAGGAAAAGTTCGCCGACGACCACGTGCGGGCGACGCCGAACAACGGCAGGCCGGTCGTATACGAGGCGTTCCAGATGCTGATGGTGTCGCTGCCCGACGAAAGGGTGAGCGAAAGATGCAGCCGGGCGAAGGTGTAGGTTGATCCGAACGAAACCAGGTCGCCCGCCACGAATGAGCCGACATAGTCTGTTTTCCCGAACACGTAGTTGGTCATTGGCCCCACCCTGAACGCCGAGTCGCGCGAACTCCCCGGCCTCCAAGACCGGCGTGCCCCCGCAAAGGGCCCGACACTACCAAACCGCGGGCTGACGCACACGTGCGGAATTCCCCCTATGCGCGAGCGCCGGGGTTATCCACGAAGCAAGGGGGAAAACTGCGCCGGTTCCGGATCAGCCGTGTATTCCAGGCGCCTCGTGCCCGGTGCGGGCCACGTATTCGGTATAGCCGCCGGCGTATTGGTGGAGTCCCTCGGGCGTCAGCTCCAGCACCCGGTTGGACAGCGCGGCCAGGAAATGGCGGTCGTGCGAGACGAACAGCATGGTGCCTTCGTAGGCGGCCAGGGCCTTGATCAGCATTTCCTTGGTGTCGAGATCCAGATGGTTGGTCGGCTCGTCCAGAACCAGGAAGTTGGGCGGGTTGAACAGCATGATCGCCATCACCAGACGGGCCTTTTCCCCGCCCGACAGCACCCGGCACTTCTTTTCCACATCGTCGCCGGAAAAGCCGAAGCACCCGGCAAGCGCCCGCAGCGAACCCTGGTTGGCCTGGGGAAACGCGCTTTCCAGGGATTCGAAAATGGTGGCGTCGCCGTCCAGCAGGTCCATGGCGTGCTGCGAGAAATAGCCCATCTTGACGCTGGCGCCGACGGCGACGGTGCCGCTGTCGGGGTCGGTCGCGCCCGCCACCAGCTTCAGCAGCGTGGATTTGCCGGCGCCGTTGACGCCCATGACGCACCACCGCTCTTTCCGCCGGATGATGAGGTCGAGCCCCTGATAGATGGTGCGGCTGCCATAGGCCTTGTGCACGTTCTTCAGCACCGCCACGTCCTCGCCCGAGCGCGGCGCCGCCGGGAAGTCGAACGCCACCAGCTGGCGCCGCTTCGGCGGCTCGAACCGTTCGATCTTGTCCAGCTTCTTCACCCGGCTTTGCACCTGGGCCGCGTGCGAGGCCCGCGCCTTGAAGCGTTCGATGAACTTCAGCTCCTTCGCCAGCATGGCTTGCTGGCGTTCGAACTGGGCTTGCTGCTGCTTTTCGTTCAGCGCCCGCTGGCGTTCGTAGAATTCGTAGTCGCCGGCGTAGCTGTTCAGCGAACCGCAGTCGATTTCGATGATCTTGTTGACGATGCGGTTCATGAACTCGCGGTCGTGCGAGGTCATCAGCAGGGCGCCGTCATAGCTTTTGAGGAAGCCTTCCAGCCAGATCAGGCTTTCCAGGTCCAGGTGGTTGCTGGGCTCGTCCAGCAGCATGGCGTCGGGCCGCATGAGCAGGATGCGCGCCAGCGCCACGCGCATCTTCCAGCCGCCCGACAGCCGGCCGACATCCATGTCCATCATCTCTTGGCTGAAGCTGAGGCCGGCCAGCACTTCGCGCGCGCGGCCCTCCAGCTCGTAGCCGCCCAGTTCCTCGAAGCGCGCCTGCACCTCGCCATACCGCTCGATGACGGCGTCCATGTCGTCGCGGTCGGGATCGCACATGGCCGCCTCAAGCTCGGCCAGTTCCGCCGCCACCGTGCTGACCGGCCCGGCGCCGTCCATCACTTCGGCCACTGCGCTGCGGCCCGACATCTCGCCGACGTCCTGATTGAAATAGCCGATGCTGACGCGCTTCTCGATCGACACCTGGCCGGTGTCGGGCACCTCGTCGCCGGTGATCATGCGGAACAGCGTGGTCTTGCCGGCGCCGTTGGGACCGACCAGGCCGACTTTTTCGCCGCGGTTGAGCGCCGCCGAGGCTTCGAGGAAAAGGATGCGGTGGCTGTTCTGCTTGCAGATGCTTTCGAAGCGTATCATGTGCGACTGGGTTCCCGTGGCGTGAGCCGCCCCTTATGCCACAGGATGGCCGGCGCCACAGAGCCCTGATTGACCCCGCATCACGAGGAAATCGGCGCCAGGCTGCCGCCATAGCCGAGCAACGGCCCCAGCCCGGGCAGCGACACCTGGGCTTTCATGCGATAGGCCCCGTCGTCTGCCACCCACTCGCGGGCGGTCACCTCGGGCGCCAGCGCCTTCGGCAGCGGAACGCCGAACAAGCGGGCGCCGACCAGGGACCAGCGGATTTCTCCGTTCTCGGCGGCGAGTTGATAATCCAGGCGGAAGGGTCCGAAATATTCGCGGGCCTGCTCCGGCACGCCGGCAGCCTGGAACCGGCTGGCGAAGGTGGCGTCGGCGAAGCGCCGCTCCCACAGCTCGCCGTCGCCGTCCGCCAGCACGCGAACCACCAGGGAATGGCTGCCGGCAAGGCGCGGCAACCCCATGAAACCCAGCAGCCAGCGACCGGCCAGGGTGGGGGCGGGCGACACCTCCACACTGCCCGACAGCGTGACGCCAGGGGCGGCGTGCACCAGGCGGATGGGAGCGGGCATGGCGTCGAAACGCCCGCCCAGCGCCCGCCGATGGACCGATTGGGTGCTGGCGGCGCCATTTCGCCGCCGCCAATGCGCCAGGCCGGCCACCAGCTCGCGCACGCCGAAGACCAGGACGCCCAGGCTGTAGACGGTCATCAGCCACGACCACATTCCGCGCGGAACCACCGCCAGCTCGGCCGGCATGGTGCCCCATTGCACCAGCACCGGCACGAACAGGGCCAGAAAGGCGCCGTAATTCAGCGTCAGCAGCGTATGCAGCACCCGTTCGTTGGCGCTGAGGGTGCGGGTGCGATCCTCTTCGACGAAATCCCAGCAGGTCACCACAAGCTCGGCGACGATCAGCGCCGCCAGCACGCCGGCCAGCCAGCCGCGCCATTCCAGCCACGCCATGGTGGGGAACAGCACGCAGTAAAGACCTTCGCGCACCGCATGCAGCAGCAGCTCCAGCCACTGGCTCTGGCGGTGCGGCAGCCCGGCCTGGAACTCGTGATTGCGGAAATTGTCGTAGGCCCCAAGCACCCCCTGGATGCCGAGGATCGCCAGCGCCCACTCCATCGCGTTCTCGCCTAATAGAAGAAAAATCCGTGACGACCTTGCGCCTTTGACGGGACGCTGTCCAGTCCCGCCGGGGCGGATGGAACCAGCGGTTAGGGGGCGGCGTTAGACGACAAAGCTCTCACGCGCGGCGAAATCGTCCGGGGGCTGGCGGAAGCGCGCCGGTATTTCCAGGTGCCCGAGGGCGAAAACTACGTGGCCGGCCTGTCGGCGGGCGCCGCCATGTCCCAGGTCATGCTGGCACTTTATCCCGACACCTTCGCCGCCGGTGCCTCCATGGTCGGGGTGCCGTTCGACTGCCCGGCCATGACCGAGAAAAAGCGGCTGGTTTGGGCCGGCCTGCGCCTGCATGGCCGGCGGCGAGCCGGCGGTCGAGCTGCGCCTGCTGGACGGCTTTACCCACGCGGTGCCGGTAGCGCCCGGCCGAGGGCGGCAGCGGGGCGCCCGCCATGCCGGCCATCAGCTGATACTGGCCCTGACGCGGAACCGGCCGGCCGCATCCCGGTCGGCCGCCACCGGGCCGCCGTTGGTCGAGGACAACAGCGGCTCGCCGATGGTCTCGATGGGGATGCGGGCCATCTGATCGACGCGGTCGTCCACCAGGGCGGTGACGGTGTGGCTGGCG
>DATGXU010000202.1:0-2941 GCA_035298685.1 Magnetospirillum sp.
CGCGCCGCCATGGGCATGATGGACCGTCATGGCGTGCCGGCGCATCCCAACAATTTCATCGTGTGGTACGCCTTCGTCGCCGACCGCAATCCCGAACTCAGCAAGGCGGTGAACGGCATTCTGCGCTCGGGCCAGAAATTCACCGACGACGTCTGCGCCGAGGTTTACGAACGCTTCTTCGGCACCAGCCAGCACGAGGCCGAACTGCGCGCGGTGGGCAAGCGCATCGAGGATGCGGTGTCGCGCGTGCTGGACTATCTGGTCACCGCCAATGCCGGGGCCACCCAATACGGCGCCGCGCTGGAATCGTTCTCGGGCGAGCTGGAAGGCGGCGCGGCCGTCGACCTGCGCACCCTGGTGCGCTCGGTGCTGGACGAAACCAAGGTGATGATCGAGGTCAACCGTCAGCTCGAGCAGCGACTGGAGAATTCCTCGTCGGAGATCGCCCGCCTGCGCGAGGATCTGGATCAGCTCAAGCGCGAGGCCACTACCGACGCCCTGACCGGCCTGGCCAACCGCAAGCTGTTCGACGTCGCCCTGCGCGAGGCGGCGCTGGAGGCCGAGGAGGAACGCAAGTTCCTGTCGCTGCTGATGGTCGACATCGACTTTTTCAAGCAGTTCAACGATTCCCACGGCCACATGCTGGGCGATCAGGTGTTGAAGCTGGTGGCGCGCACCATCTCGGACGGCATCAAGGGCATGGACACCGCCGCCCGCTACGGCGGCGAGGAATTCGCCATCATCCTGCCCGACACCCGGCTGAAGGACGCGGTGGCGGTAGCCGAGAACATCCGCCGGCTGGTGGCCAGCCGCAAAGTGCTCAATCGCCGTACCGGCCAGGTGCTGGGTCAGGTCACCCTGTCGGTGGGCGTGGCCGAATACGAATTCGGCGAGACGCTGGGCGCCTTCGTGCATCGCGCCGACGAGGCGCTGTACCTGTCCAAGCGCCAGGGCCGCAACCGGGTGATGAGCCAGGAGGATCTGGTCAGCACCAGCCATTTGGAGTTTGACGAGGACTGATGGCCAATTTCGTCGCCATCGATTTCGAGACCTCGGACAACGGCCGCGACGCCGCCTGTTCCGTGGCGCTGGTGGTGGTCCGGGGCGGCAAGGTGGTCGACACCGTCAGCCGGCTGATCCGGCCGCCGCGCAAGCGGGTGCGGTTCACCGAAATCCATGGTCTGACCTGGGAGGATCTGGCCGACGCGCCCGATTTCGCCGGGGTATGGCCCGACCTCAAGGACGCGCTGGCCGGCGCCGACTTCCTGGCCGCGCACAATGCCGCCTTCGACCGCCGGGTGCTGGAAGGCTGCTGCGCCGCCCATGGGCTGTCCTATCCGCAAAAGCCCTATCTGTGCACCGTGCAACTGGCCCGCGACGTGTGGAACGTGCGTCCCACCCGTCTGCCCGACGTTTGCCGCTTTCTGTGCCTGCAGCTCAACCATCACGACGCCCTGTCCGACGCCATGGCCTGCGCCAACATCGTGCTGGCGGCGATTGAAGAGGGCTACGATCTGCGGCGCAACATTCCCGGCTACGCCCACCACAGGGGATAGCGGCGCCCCGGCGCCAGGTTGTTGCAGGCCAGCGCCACCACCACGATCATCACCGCCCCGGCCAGGACCGGCGTCGCCAGGAAGCTCCAACCCGCGCCGGTCAGCATGACCACCAGCGGGTTGGCCCCGGCTGGCGGATGGGTGGTGCGGGTCAATTGCATCAGCACCACCGCCGAGGCCACCGCCAGGGCCAGCGACCACCACGCCACCGGGAACAGCGACAGGAAGATCAGCCCCACCGCGGCGCTGATCAGGTGGCCGCCGATGACGGCGCGCGGCTGGGCCAGGGGCGAATCGGGCAGGCCGAACACGATGACCGCGCTGGCGCCGAACGGGGCCATCAGCCACGGCATGCCGGTGGCCTCGCCCAACCACGCCACGGCGGCGATGGCGGTGGCGGCCCCCAGCCACGAGGCGGCCGCATGGGCAAGGCTGGGCCGGGGCGGCGGCGCGCCGCGCGACCGCAGGATTTTCGTCAGGCGATGCATTTCCCCCTCCGGGAACGTGGAGACAGGGTCGTTATACCGACCGGTCGGTAATTGTCAATGCGGAGGCGTTCCGCTACCCTTGGGGTGGTCGTGAACGGAGGATTCCATGGCTCCCCCTTCCCGCCGCGACGAACTGGTCGAAGCGGCTTTGGCTTTGTTCCTCAGGAACGGCTTCCACGCCACCGGCATCGCCGCCATCCTGGCCGCCGCCGGGGTCAACAAGATGACGATGTACCACCATTTCGCCTCGAAGGAGGATCTGGTGGCCGCCGCCCTGGAACTGCGCGACCGCCGCTTCCGCATCTGGCTGTTCGGCCGCATGGCGCACCTGGCCCCCGACGATCCGCGTGGGCGGCTGCTGGACATGTTCGATGCCCTGGGCGAATGGTTCCGTGGGGAATCCGAGCTGGACCCGGTGTTTCGCGGCTGCGCCTTCATCAAGGCGGCGGGGGAATATGGCGATCCCGGCGATCCCACCCATCATCTGGCCGCCGAGCACAAACAGCGGGTCGTCGACGAACTGACGGTGCTGTGCGCCCAGGCCGGCCTGTCGGACCCCGAAGGCCGCGCCGCGCAACTGGCGCTGCTGAAGGAAGGCGCCATCGTCGACGCCTTCGTGCGCGGCAATCTGGAGTCGTGGCGGGCGGCCAAGCGGATGGCGGAGCGGGTGGTGGCCTGAGCGGCGTTATACCATATCCCGCTGATCGGAACCGATCAGCGGGCGCCCTCAATCGGCGGGCGCGTTTCTCCGAAACACTCAATCGGCGGGCGTGTTTCTCCGAAACACTGGCCTCCCGCGGCATAAGCCGCGCGGCCCCTTGGGCCTAACCAAATCCCGATGAGTTTCACTCACCGGGATTTGGTATTAGTGGGGCCAGATGGGCTTGGGGCCGCCGT
>DATGXU010000203.1:0-6193 GCA_035298685.1 Magnetospirillum sp.
GACTGAAGCGCGCGTAGCAGCTCGCGCTCCGCTTCCGAGCGTTCGTCCACATCCAGCTCGCTGGCTGCTGCTGCTGCGGCCACGGTGGCGGCGCGCGAGGCCTGCGACGGCCGTTCGGAACCGCCGCCGGCGCCGACGGCATTGCCGCGCATGCTTTCCTTGCCGCCCTGTGCCGGCCCCGAGCGGACCTCGGTCCGGGCCGAGCGCACGGCGTTCTCCAGGCGGTTGGCCATGGTGTCGGCGCGCTCGATCATGAAGGCCAGGTCGTCGCGCAACGACTGGGCCTTTTCCACCCGCTCCTGCAGCGACTGGCCGGCATCCTCGGCCGCCTTGCGCAGCTTGGGGATCGACGATTCGGCGCGCACCGTCGCCTCGTTGAAGCTGATGATGATCTTGGCCAGATCGTCGCGGTTCTTGCGCAGTTGGGTCAGGCGCTGGTTCAGCATCACCGCATAGCCGATGGTGGCGATCAGCAGGATGGACACCAACAGGTCCAGGAGGATCTTCCAGTCCATGATCTATCCCTTGACCTTGTTGACCTTTTCGTCGACGCGAATGGCAATGTGCTGGCCCTTGCGGCCCATTCGCCCACGAAACATGGAAACGTCGCCGCAGCGCAAGTCGATGGACGAATTGGGCGAGGCGTTGAGCATGATCTTCGAGCCGACCTTCCAGCGCAGCACGTCGCGCAGGTTCATCACCTGCTCGTCCAGCACCGCCTCCATCTCGACCTCGGTCAGCCACAGCTCTTCGGCCAAGTGGGTTTCCCAGATCGAGTCGCGGCCGAACTTTTCACCCATGAACATCTGCAGCAGCAGCTCGCGCACCGGTTCCAGGGTGGCGTAGGGCAGCAGCAGTTCAAGTCGGCCGCCGCGGTCTTCCATGTCGATGCGCAGCTTGGCGACGATGGCGGCGTTGGACGGGCGCGAGATGGTGGCGAAGCGCGGGTTGGTTTCCAGGCGGTCGAAGCGGAAGGTGACCGGCGACAGCGGATCGAACGCGGCCGACAGGTCCGACAGCACCACGTGCACCATGCGCTCGACCAGATTGCGTTCGATGGTGGTGTAGGGGCGGCCTTCGATACGCATGGCCGCCGTGCCGCGACGGCCGCCCAGCAACACGTCGACGATGGAATAGATCAGCGACGAATCGACGGTCAGCAGGCCGAAATTGTCCCATTCCTCGGCCTTGAACACCGCCAGCATGGCCGGCAGCGGGATCGAGTTCAGGTAGTCGCCGAAGCGCAGCGACAGAATGTTGTCCAGCGACACTTCCACGTTGTCGGACGTGAAGTTACGCATCGAGGTGGACATCATGCGCACCAGGCGGTCGAACACCACCTCGAGCATGGGCAGACGCTCGTAGGAAACGAGCGCCGAATTCAGGATGGCCTGGATGCCCGACTTGTCGTCGCCGCGACCGTGGTCGTCGTCGAAGCCCAGCAGCGAGTCGATTTCGTCCTGATTGAGGACGCGGGTCGAGTCCTTGGGCATGTCGGCGCCACCGCCGTCGCCGTCGCCGGCGCCCAGCATGGCTTCCCACTCGGCCGCCATCGCGTCCGAGTCTTCGCCGCCGCCACCGCCGCCGCCCGCACCGCCGCCTGCGGCGCCGCCATCACCGGAATCGCCTCCGGCCATGGCGGCCCACTCGCGCATCAGGGCCTCTTCGTCCTCGGCGGACCGACTTTCGCCGCCATCCTCGTCCATAGACATCCGCTTCTCGCGCTTACTGGACCAGCATTTCCCGGAACAGCACGTCGTTGACCTTCACCGGCTTCACGGCGGCGGCCACCCGGGTCTGCAATTCCTCTCGCAGCAGGTGCATGCCCGCCGCACCCTGAAGGTCCTCGACCCGCAATTCGCGCAGATAGACCTGGAACGAGTCGATGATGCGCGGCATCACCTGCTCGACGCGCGGCATGTCGGCCGGGCTTTCCAGCTCCAGCGCCACGCGGATCTTCAGGAAGCTCTGCTTGCGGCCCTGGGTCTGCAGGTTCACCAGCATCTCGGGCAGATCCATGAACACCACCGGGCCGGCGACGCGCGGCGCCTCGGCCTTGTGTTCGGCGGGGGCGGGGGCGGCGTGTTCGTCGCCACCCTTCGACTTGCCCAACAGCGAATCAAGCACGCCGGTGAAATAAAGGCCCGCGCCGGCGCCAAGCAGCAACAGCAGCGGCAGCACCAGTATCAGGATCTTCTTGATCGGCAGCTTGCTCGACGGGGATGCGGGAAGTTCGTCTGAACCTTCGCCCTCGTCGAAATCCTCTTCCAGGTCTTCTGCCATATCCCCCACCTTGCGGGCCTGCGGCGCCATCCAGCCTGCTTGCGCGGACGACGCATGTTTTCAAGGGTGAAGGTACGCCGCCCCGGTTAACAGAAGGTTGAGCCTTGCCCCTCATAAGGAGCGCAAGGCGAAGCGGGCGACGGCCTTCGACGTGGGGCGACCATACCTTTTGGCCCCCCGCCCGGCAATATCTGCCCGGCAGGCATGGCCGCGCGCCGGGGTGTCGAAAACAGAAATGGCGGAAAACAGCCATTTCATCTTTTTTGCCGAAACTGGCACGGGGCCTGCAAGAGATGTGGGGCAGGTTTCCCAAACCGGGTTTCGAGAGATGGAAAACACTTCCTACATCGCTCTGTCGCGGCAAAACGCCCTCTGGCGGCAAATGGACGTCATCGCCAACAACATGGCGAACGCCAACACCCCCGCCTATAAGGGCGAGCACATGATGTTCCGCGAGTTCCTGGTCGACACCCGCTCGTCCAACCGCGCCACCGGCACCAAGCTGTCGTTCGTTCAGGACATGGGCATGCTGCGCGACACCCGCGAAGGCCCGCTGACCAAGACCGACAATCCGCTGGACATCGGCATTCACGGCGACGGCTATTTCCAGATCGAGACCGAAGCCGGCATGCGCTATACCCGCGCCGGCCATTTCCGCCTGGACGAAAGCGGGATGCTGGTCAACACCCAGGGTTTCGCGGTCATGGACCGTCAGGACAACCCGATCATCTTCGCCCCCAACGAAAAGCAGATCGAAATCGCCGGCGACGGCACCGTCTCCACCGAGAACGGCGTGGTCGCCAGCCTCAAGCTGGTGCGGTTCGCCAACGAGCAGAACCTGCGCAAGGCCGGCGACGGCCTGTACGAAACCACCGACGAGGCCGAGGTGATCCAGCGCCCGCAGGTGGTGCAGGGGATGATGGAGGAATCCAACGTCCAGCCGGTTCTGGAAATCACCAAGATGACCGAGATGCTGCGCCAGTACCAATCGGCGCAGATGATGATCGACAAAGAACACGAGCGGACGATGAAGGCCATCGACGCCCTCGTCCCCCGTAATTGATTGCTGCCCGTCTAGGAGTGTAAGCCATGCGTTCGCTGAACATCGCCGCCACGGGCATGCTGGCCCAGCAGACCAACGTCGAAGTCATTTCGAACAACATCGCCAACATGAACACCACCGCCTTCACCCGTCGGCGGCCGGAGTTCAGCGATCTGCTGTACCAGAACCTGCGCCGCGTCGGCGCCGCCTCGTCCGATGCCGGCACCATCGTGCCGACCGGCGTGCAGCTGGGCCTGGGCGTCAAGACCACCGCGGTCTACCGCATCACCGAGCAGGGGTCGGTGCAGAACACCGACAACACGCTGGACATGGCGATCCAGGGCAAGGGCTACTTCCAGATCCGCCTGCCCTCGGGCGAAACCGCCTACACCCGCGACGGCTCGTTCCAGCTGTCCGACAAGGGCGAGATCGTCACCCACGAAGGCTACACCGTGCTGCCCGGCATCACCGTGCCGTCGGACGCCGTGGGCATCTCGGTCAACGCTTCGGGCCAGGTGCTGATCAAGCGCGACGGCGCCATCGAGCAGGCCTCGGTCGGCCAGTTGCAGCTGTCGATCTTCCCCAACGAAGCCGGTCTCGAGGCGCGCGGCGACAACCTGTTCATGGAAACCCCGGCCTCGGGCGCGGCCACCGTCGCCAACCCGGGCTCGGCCGGCTACGGCACCGTGCTGCAGGGTTACCTGGAAACCTCGAACGTCAACGTGGTGTCCGAGGTGACCAACCTGATCTCGGCCCAGCGTGCCTATGAAATGAACTCCAAGGTGATCCAGACATCCGACGAGATGCTGAACACCATCAACCAGATGAAGTAAGAGGTCCGCCATGAAGCGCCTCGTTCTCGCCGCCGCCCTGATGATCGCCGCCACCGGCGCCGCCCTTGCCGGTTCGCTGCCGGCCAGCCTGCGCGCCGCCGCCAACATCGAAGGCGACACCGTCAAGCTGGGCGACCTGTGGGACAATCTGGAAGAGAAGGCCGACATCGTCATCGCCCCGGCCCCGCAGCCCGGCAAGCGCATCACCGCCGACGCCCGCTGGCTGACCGCCGTGGCCCAGAATTACGGCGTGAACTGGCAGCCGGCCAACATGTTCGAACGCATCGTCATCGAGCGTGCCGGCCAGACCGTGGACATCAAGCTGATCGAGAGCGAGCTGCGCGAGGCCCTGGCCGCCGAAGGCGTGCAGGTGCCGTTCAACTTCGAAATCATCAACCGCAGCGCGCTGTCCATGGTGGTTCCGGCCGCCGGCGGCCCCATCGGCGTGGCGGTGCGCGACGTCATCTGGGACAACCGCACCAGCCGCTTCACCGCCACCGTCGAGGCGCCGGCCGGCTCGCCCAACGCCCTGCGCCAGCGCATCAACGGCCACGTCTTCGCGGTGTCCCGCGTGCCGGTGCTGAACCGCACCATCGGCCGTGGCGACGTCATCACCGAACGTGACGTGGAATGGGTGGACGCCCGCGCCGACGCCGTGCGCCGCGACGTCATCACCGACATCCGCCAACTGGTCGGCCAGGAGCCCCGCCTGCAGGTGCGCCAAGGCGCCCCGGTGCGCGCTTCCGACCTGCAGCGCCCGGTGGCGGTGGCGCGCAATTCCACCGTGACCATGGTCGTCAAGACCCCCTTCATGAAGCTGACCACCCAGGGCCGCGCCATGGAAGAGGGCGGCAAGGGCGACGTCATCCGTGTCACCAACCTGAACAGCAAGCGCGTCGTCGAAGCCGTCGTCGAAGGTCCCGGCATGGTTGCCGTGATCCCCAACGGCGCCGTCGCGCTGGCCAACTGAACGTCCGAGTGTAGGAGCGAACCATGACCAACCGCCCCCTCAAGACCCTGCTCAAGGCCGCCACCCTGATGGTTGCCGTGGGATCGCTGTCGGCCTGCAACGCGCTGACCCGCATGTCGGAAATCGGCGACGGCCCCCAGGTTTCGGCCATCCAGAACCCCACCCAGAAGCAGGGCTATCAGGCGGTCAGCATGCCCATGCCGCAAGCGGTGGCGCCGCCGGCCAATGCCAACTCGCTGTGGCGGCCCGGTTCCCGCGCGTTCTTCAAGGATCAGCGCGCCAAGGACGTGGGCGACATCCTGACCGTGGCTGTCTCGATCAACGACAGCGCCAGCTTCGAAACCAACCTGACCCGCAAGCGCGACGCCTCGGAAACCGCCGGCATCGACAACCTGCTGGGCTTCGAAGGCGCGCTGAACAAGGTGCTGCCCGACGCGGTCAACCCGGCCAGCCTGGTGGGGACCACCGGCGCCAGCACCAATTCCAACACCGGCAAGACCGGCCGCAACGAAAGCATGACCGTCAACATGGCGGCGGTGATCACCCAGGTGCTGCCCAACGGCAACCTGGTGATTTCCGGCAAGCAGGAAATCCGGGTGAACTATGAACTGCGCGAGCTGTCGGTGCAGGGCATCATCCGCCCCGAGGATATTTCCAGCTCGAATTCGGTGACCTACGACAAGATCGCCGAAGCCCGCATCCATTACGGCGGCCGCGGCGTCGCTTCCGACGTCACCCAGCCCCGCTATGGCCAGCAGCTGCTGGACGTGATCCTGCCCTTCTGATCCCCGTCACCGACACCACGCCCCGGAAAGCGCCACGCTCTCCGGGGCGTGGTCGTGGGCAAATTCTGCCGATGGGTCATAATGTCCATCCGGTGTCCTTATACCATATCCCGCTGATCGGAACCGATCAGCGGGCGCCCTCAATCGGCGGGCGTGTTTCTCCGAAACACTGGCCTCCCGCGGCATAAGCCGCGCGGCCCCTTGGGCCTAACCAAATCCCGATGAGTTTCACTCACCGGGATTTGGTATTAGTGGGGCCAGATGGGCTTGGGGCCGCCGT
>DATGXU010000204.1:0-20933 GCA_035298685.1 Magnetospirillum sp.
GGGGCTTTGGTGTCCAAGGCGGTTGGGCCGTTGGGCCACTTGTTGTCGAGGGCGCTCCCAGGTTCGCAGGCCCGTTTCGCAACGAGCAGGTTCAGGCTCTATGCCATGAACTTGGTGTTGAAGCGTTTGGGGCTGATCAGATCAACGTTTCCGACACGGAACTTCGCACTCGCATATGGCAGCCGTTGCTTCCGACAACTGGGCTGCGACCTGCGGACAAGTGGGCGGCAATCCATCATGCTGCGTGGCGGAACGGAGACGGCGCTTACGCCAGACTGTGCCGTAACCTTTCTGCAAGTCTCCGGGCCGCAGATATTCGACTTCGAGACGCATCGGATGAGTACCACCGGCAACTTCGAGCCGCGTTGAAGAGCGGGGCCAAGCCGAACTTGAAGTTCAAGAACATCGCGTTGACCGATCTCCATCTCGCCTTCCACTCGTTGTTGGCCGAAATGGCTTCGGCCCGAGATTACGTCTCGGCAGTAGCCGGGCTACACATCGGTGCCCCTGAGAAGAAGTCCGACAGCTTGGCTCGCCTGATGGAGTGGACGGAGGCAGCATCCCGTCGCCACCACCGTGCGGAACCATTCGTGGCCGCCTTGGCGGCTGGGTGGGACGAGGCGTCATCAGATCGCTGGCTTTACGATCTCGGAGAGTATCGCAATCTGTTCTTGCACCGGGAACCCATGGGGACCGGGCTGGGCGTGGACGGCGTTTTCATCGCAGAGCGCCCCTGTCAGTTAGGTGTGGTCCGTACTCTGCGGATGGAGATACCTGTTCACCAGGATGCCTCCCAGCGCGTGGAGGCGTTGGAACGCTTCCTGTATCTATACCGGCGCCTACTCGAACTGTTGGGCAGGCTGGCAGATCAGGCTCGCTATCCGGCTGAAGTTCCGCACTTCGTGGCTGGTTGATCAATGGGGCGGAGGCCCCACCGGGGGAATGTCACTCTGCCGCTTGATCGGGTGCCCGCTGACATTTTTGCCCCGGAACGTCCGGGCGAAGGTGCTCCAAGTCTAACCCCTCGTACCGCAGCTGCCCCATGGCTTCGGCCAACTTCTTGAGGAAGAAGCCCCGCCCGTAGCGGCCAGACATGCCCTCTTCGCCATGGCCTTGCAGGGCGTCCATGACTTCTTTGGAAATGTCCGAGTTGCGGCAGGCGTCCTCGAAGCAGTGGCGGAAGCTGTGGAAAGCGTTCTTGCGGTGCTTGATCTTCACCGCTTCCAGGAACCGCCGGAAGTGCTTGGAGTAGGGCGACGAGTAGTAGCCGTCTTCGCCCATCTTCATCTCGGGGAACAACCGCACCTCGCCCTTGCGCCGTTGCCGCTCCACATGATCCAGCAGACCCAGTTCGACCAGGATCGGATGCACTGGTGTGGTCCGCTTGCTGTGGGCCGTCTTGAGCCGCTTGTCCTCGCCATCGTCGTTGATGTCGAAGAAGATCACGCCGTGTTCCTGCCGCACGTCCTCGACCCGAAGCTGGATGATCTCGCCCGACCGCGCCCCAGTGAACAGGCCGATCAGCGGCAGCCAGTAGATGCCGGCATCTCGGGGGATCAACAACCCCGGCGAAACCCACTCACGGACGGACTTGCAGCCGGTATAGATCGGAGCCGAGAAGATGGCCTTCAACTCATCCAGGGTGAACGGGTGACGCTCGTCACGGACGTTGCGGGCCTTCACCTTGAGCTTGAGGCCCCGGAACGGATTGTCCGGGCATTCGTCATAGTGATCCTTGGCCCAGGTCCAGAACGACCCGACATAGCCCAGCAGCTTGTCACGGTTCTTGTCCGACATGGGCGGCATCGCCAATTCCCGCGCCTTGGCCGAGGCCTCGGCGATGGGGAGACTTCCCTGCGCATCGAACTTGTTCCAATTGGCCGGGAGGTGCATCAGCAGCGTCTTGAACGCCCGCGCCTCGGCCTTGCCGTACTCGGTCCACGGCCTGTCCCCGGTGACGGCGATGAAGTGGCCCATCCACACCCGGTGTTCATGCTCGGTCTTGGGAACCCAGGACGTGCGAGACTTCTCCGCGATCCACTCTTCGACCAGATGCGACAGCCGGGGAGCGGTGGACGCACTGGATAGAAGTGCTGATGTGTCCATTCGTTCCGCCGCAACAGGACGAGACCCGGCCATAACAGGCGGCGCAGGCGTTTCAATCGGCTCGCCTTCGTTCCTGGCCCGCTTGGCCTTGTAGGCGCGGATGGCGGCGGCTTGGAGTTCTCGGGCCAGTTTGCGCCGGGACGGTGACGCCTCGGCCAGCCGCAGGTTCACGTTGTTCCAGGACAGCACCTCATCCACCTCTTCGGCATAGAAGCTGTCCACCTCGCCACGGGCGTACTGGTAGCGGGTGCTGGCGTCGAAGGTGTCGATGTCCTCGGCGTATTCCTCGAACGAGCGCCCCTCGAACGCTTCGTTGCGGACCTCGTCGTCTTCGTCCAGCAGGGCGGCGTAATAGGCTTCGCCGATCCGCTTGATCTGCTCGTCCGTCAGGTTGTCCAGGGGCGGCTGGGCCTGTAGCGCCATACGGCGGCGGTAATCATCGAACAGGCGGTCCACCCGCGCTGCTTCGATCCGCACCAGCTTCAGCGCCTCGCGGTGATCCTTGGTGCGGAGGGAAAAGGTTTCCTCGGCCTTGGGGTACGTGTCCTTGATGTCCACGGGCACGGCGGCGCGGTGCCAGTAGACGGCACCACGGCGATACAGGCGGGGATGTCCGGGCATCTTCTCCATTCTCCCACTGTAACAGTCCAGTGGAGCAGCGAGAAGATTTTGGTGAGGTTTCCCAAGGCCTTGCAGATAGATCAAGGGCTTGGGCGAAAGTGGCGGAGGGGGCGGGATTCGAACCCGCGATAGGCTTTTGACCTATACACACTTTCCAGGCGTGCGCCTTCGACCGCTCGGCCACCCCTCCGCATCGGCGTTCCCGTTCCGGGCTCGACGAAGCGCGGAAAATACACAAAGTGGGGCGGGTCCGCAACCCCGCTCTTTCATCGGTTTGCGCGTTTCCTGCAACCTGCCCGAGTCGGAAAAGCGTTGAATTTTATTCGACTCAGGTGCAAACCTTATGGATCAACGATATATGCGAATTTGCGGACCGGAGTGGGTGAATGCTGTTCGGTCGTCTTATGGGTTGGGTGCTGCTCGGCTTGGCCGTGGTCATGGCTTCCGCCGATGCGGTGATGGCGTTGGGGCCGGCCGAGTATGCCGGCATCATCACTGCCGACGTCTTCACGTTGCTGACCGGCGGTGAGCCCGAGTTCGGCGAGGGCCTGTCGCTGTTTGCCTCGATCGAGGAACTGCTGCTGGATACGCCGGCCTGGGTGGTGATGGGGGCGCTGGGCACCGCCCTGCTGATCGGCTGCCGCAAGCGCGCCAAGCGGTATCGCTTCCGCCGCGCCTGAGCTGACATGCCGCGCCAATTGAAAAGGCCGCCGGGGCATCCCCGGCGGCCTTTTGCGTTTCCACGCAGTCGCGCTTAATTGTCGCCCATCTTCAGCGCGGCCAGGAACGCCGACTGCGGAATCTCCACCTTGCCGAACTGGCGCATGCGCTTTTTGCCTTCCTTCTGCTTTTCCAGCAGCTTGCGCTTGCGGCTGACGTCGCCGCCATAGCACTTGGCCAGCACGTCCTTGCGCAGCGCGCTGATGCTTTCGCGGGCGACGATGCGGCCGCCGATGCCGGCCTGGATGGCGATCTGGAACATCTGGCGCGGGATCAATTCCTTGAGCCGCAAGCAGATGCTGCGACCACGGCTTTCCGAGTTGGCGCGGTGGGCGATGAAGGCCAGCGCGTCCACCGGCTCCTGGTTGACCAGGATGGAAACCTTGACCAGATCGCTTTCGGCGTAGCTGTCGATTTCGTAGTCGAAGCTGGCATAGCCGCGGCTGATGGACTTCAGGCGGTCGTAGAAGTCGAACACCACCTCGTTCAGCGGCAGCTTGTAGACCGCCATGGCGCGGTTGCCCGCATAGGTCAGATCGATCTGCTGGCCGCGCCGCTCGGTGCACAATTGCAGGATCGGGCCCAGATATTCGTCGGGCACCATGATGGTGGCCTTGATCCACGGTTCCTCGATGTGGTCGATGCGCGCCTGATCCGGCATGTCGGCCGGATTGTGCAGCACCATCTCTTCGCCGTTGGTCATGTGGATCTTGTAGACCACGCTGGGGGCGGTGGTGATGAGGTCGAGATTGAACTCGCGCTCCAGACGCTCCTGGATGATCTCGAGATGCAGCAGGCCGAGGAAGCCGCAGCGGAAGCCGAAGCCCAGCGCCAGCGAGGTTTCCGGCTCGTACTGGAAGCTGGCGTCGTTCAGGCGCAGCTTGGCCAGGCTGTCGCGCAAATCCTCGTAATCGGCGGCGTCGACCGGGAACAGGCCGCACCACACCACCGGCACGCTGGGCTTGAAGCCGGCCAGTGCCACCGGAGCGGGCTTCTTGTCGTCGGTGATGGTGTCGCCCACGTTGGTGTCGGCCACCGCCTTGATGCCGGCGGTGATGAAGCCCATCTCGCCGGGGCGCAGTTCGTCGCACTTGATCATCTTGGGGGTGAAGTAGCCCACCGAATCCACTTCGTAGGCGGCGCCCGAGGCCATCATGCGGATCTTCTGGCCGCGCTTCAGCACGCCGTTCTTCACCCGCACCAGAATGATGACGCCCAGATAGGCGTCGTACCACGAATCCACCAGCAGGGCCTGCAACTCGGCCTTGTCGTCGCCTTCCGGCGCCGGCAGGCGGGTGACCAGTGCCTCCAGCACGTCCTCGATGCCGATGCCGGACTTGGCCGAAATCATCACCGCATCCGAGGCGTCCAGGCCGATGACGTCCTCGATCTGCACCTTGACGCGCTCGGGCTCGGCGGCGGGCAGGTCGATCTTGTTCAACACCGGCACGATCTCGTGGCCGGCATCCAGGGCCTGATAGACGTTGGCCAGGGTCTGGGCCTCGACGCCCTGGCTGGCGTCCACCACCAGGATCGAGCCTTCGCAGGCGGCCAGCGAGCGGCTGACCTCGTAGGCGAAGTCCACGTGGCCGGGGGTGTCCATCAGGTTCAGCTGATAGGTGTTGCCGTTCTTGGCCTTATAAGCCAGACGGACGGTCTGGGCCTTGATGGTGATGCCGCGCTCGCGCTCGATATCCATCGAGTCGAGGATCTGGTCCTTCATCTCGCGCGCTTCGATGGCGCCGCATTGCTGGATCAGGCGATCGGCCAGGGTCGACTTGCCGTGGTCGATATGGGCGATGATGGCAAAGTTGCGGATGTGGTCGAGCTTGGTCATGTCACTTTTTCAGGGGCCTGTCGGAACATGCCGGAACATAGGGCCTAGAACGGCATTTGGGAAGGGCGGAGCATGCCCCCGCCCCTACCCCGGTCAAAAACCCGCCACGACCATGTTGCCGGGCGGGCGGGCACCTTCGATCCGCCTATGCCGCGCACGCCCCCCTGGTCCATTGGAGGGAGAAAGGCACGCTGGCGCTTTTGCTTGGCCTCGGGCAGGAGTAGACTGGCATTGATGCATCTTGGCGGGAGAATTCCCATGCTGTTCGATCGCACCAAGGCGGCCACGGGCAGGCCGGCACCCGATCTGGAAGCTCAGGCCCGCCACCACCGCGACCGCATGGCCGGTATGTGGGCCGCCGAATTGCTGGGACTGATCGGCCATGCCGCCCAGGATTACGCCCGCGAGCTGGCCCATCCCCATGATGCCGACGCCCATGCCGACGACGAGCAGGTGATCAGCCGCCTGTGCCGCGACCTTCGCGGCAAGGCCGGCCCCACGGAAATCCGCCGCAAGCTGGCCCATCTGCTGCACGAGGCCCGCCGCCAATTGATGAGCGAGGGCAAACGGCGCTAAGGGTGCGAAATATACCATCCGGCCTCTGGCGCCGCCCTTTGGGAGGGGTTATGTAAGTCCAGGGCCTATTGCTGGTTGGGACGCCTGCGGGTGATACTGGAACGTCGGGTCATCGTCTTTCCTCGGTCGGATTTCCTCGACGCCATGCGCCGCTTCGGCGAACGCCTGGATCGGCCGATGCCTGACACCCCGCCCGACAACTTCCAGTTCGACCCGTCCCAGGACGTGGCGCTGGCGGTGACGTTCCCCGCCGCCGGCTACGGTTCGGGCCCCCGCCGGACCACCTTTTCCCGCGAAGAGGTGGGGCAAGCCCTGACCCAGTACTGCCGCGACCACCATGTCCCCTTGCCACGGTCCGCCAGCAAGCTGGTGGAAAAGCACAAGGACGGCGCCGCGCTGACCATTCAACTGGGCGATTTGGGCCTGCATGTCCTGATGGTGGACGGCCAGGAAATGGTTCGCTCGATCGTTCGCAAATCGCTGGCCAAGGCCCATCTCAGCAAGTTCTTCGAGGCGAGCAACGGCAAGGAGGCACTGGAACTGCTGCGGCGCGCCGACGTGGAGCCCGACGTCATCCTGTGCGACCTGCACATGGACGTGATGGGCGGCGAGGAATTCCTGCGCCAGTTGCGCGCCGACCGCGGCAACCGCTCGTGCCGCAAGCCGGTGCTGATCCTGACCGCCGAGAAGGACGAACGCCAACTGGAGGCGGTGCGCGGCCTGGGCGCCGCGAAAGTGCTGCCCAAACCCATCGGCCCCGACGAACTGATCCGCCAGATCATGCTGGCGCGCGGCTATTTCGAGCTGAATCGCTAGTGGGCCTCCTCATCCAGACGCTTGGATTCCAAGCGTCTGGATGAGGAGGCCCACTGGTTTGTCTCGCCACTAGGCGCGCGCCCCCTTGGCAAGGTACAGTGGCGCCCCGTTCACGCCCAGGGTGCCCTATGAGCCTGACCCGTTACTCGCCGCAAATCCTTGACAGCTTCCGCCTGCTGGCCGCCCGCCCGGTAGCCGCCGCCCGCATCGTCGTTCCCGGCCTCGCCGCGGTGGTGGGCGGCCAGGCCTTGGCGTCCATGGGCGGCAACCTGGCCCCGGTGGGGATGGCCCTGTCGGCGCTGGCGGTGACCGGCATGGGCTTTCTGTGGCAACGCCAATTGGCCCAGGGCGAGGCGCTGTCGCCGCTGCAGATGGTGCTGCGCTTCGTGCTGTGGAGCATCATCCTGCAATTGCTGCAGGGGTTCGAGCTGGCGCCGACCATCCTGTTCGGCATCCTGCTCAAGGACGTCCCCAATGCCGAGGTCTACACCCGCACCGGCATCCAGCTGTTCCAGGTGCTGATCGGCGGCTTGTTCCTGATCCTGCCCCATCTGGCGCTGGGCAGTTGGAAGGAACTGGCGGGAACGAAACTGCAGGAAATGGTGCTGTCGGGCGGCATCGCCGTCGGCCTGGGCTATGTGATCATCAACCTGCCGTTCATCATGGTCGGCGAGATCGCCAAGGCGCTGTTCATCGAGTTCGCTCCCGGTGCCGGCGAGGCGGTGCAAGCCATGACCATGCAGGCGGTACACGCCCTCAACATCCTGGTGGTGGCGGGCTATTTCGCCCTGGTGTGGGCGCTGGTGAAGGACCTGCCGTCACGTTTCGCCATCGAACCGGAAGCCGTGCCGGCGGAACCCAAGCAGCGGCGCACCACCCGCGTCAACCGCACCACCAAGGCCAAGCGATAACCCCCTGAACACCTTGGGGGCGACAAGGAAAAACGGCATGGGTGGCGGCGGCTCCCGTGCCGTTGTCGTTTGGCCTCCGCTTGTACCGGTCGGCCGTTGACATGACGCGCCGCAGGCGCCGTGGCCGAGCGGCGCCCGAGCACCACCGTCTCGGCATGAACCGAGCCAACCGATCAGTTCATCGGCCGGGCGCAATGAGGCGCGCGTGGCACACTTTTTTGAACCGTCCACAGGGTGTTCACCGGCCGTTTGAGACTCGCGCCCGGTTTGCACGCCATAGTGCCGCCTCTGACAGCCGCCCCCAGCGGCATGTTTCACAAACGGAACAGACTGTGACATGACCGATACAGGACGTCGGTGCGCGAATTGTGTATTCTGGAGTCCCCGTAGCGGACGGGACGGCAATGCGCCGGGCCGGTGCCGCGCACGGCTTCTGGATGCCCCCGATCCACGTCAGGGGTTCATGACGCAGGCGGATTTCGTCTGCGGACAATGGTGTGGTCATACCCCCGCCCGCGACGCGGCGGAATAGAACGGAGCTCGCAAATGCCCATCGTGTGGCGCGACGCCATGTCGATCGGAAACGACACCCTGGACGCGGATCACAAGATGCTGTTCGGCATCATCAACGAATTCGAGGCCAGCCCCGATTTCACCCACGCCGAACAGGCCGCGAAGAAGCTCTACAAGTACACCCAGGAACATTTCCGCCGCGAGGAATCGCTGCAGCAACTGATGCGCTATCCCTATGCCGACGCCCATCGCGCCGAGCACGAGCGCATCCTGTCGTCGCTGACGGACACCATCAAAACCCATTTCCTGCAGAAACGGGGCGCCGCCGAACAGGCCGAAGCCATCGCCCGCATGACCGAGCTGATGCGCACCTGGATCGTTGACCACGTGATGACCACCGACCGCCGGATGAAACCCCATCTGGGCGAGAAATAGCCGCGCAAGCGGCCCTGGCGTCAGGTGATCAGCGTCAGGTGATCAACCCCAGGCGATGGCGCAGGCTCCAGCGCCCCACCATCAGGCCGGCGACCACGCCCAGCCCCACCGCCAGCGCGATCCAGATGCCCCGGCCGG
This sequence comes from Magnetospirillum sp., assembly GCA_035298685.1. Lineage (GTDB taxonomy): Bacteria > Pseudomonadota > Alphaproteobacteria > Rhodospirillales > Magnetospirillaceae > Magnetospirillum. The sequence goes on from DATGXU010000204.1 coordinate 8,674, forward strand.
CCAGGCCGCCCCAGAACGCCAACGCGGCGCCCAGGGGAATGGCGATCAGCCAATAGCCGAAACCGGCGAACAGCATGGGCACGCGGGTATCCTTGAGCCCACGCAACGCCCCCGCTCCCACCACCTGGGCGCCGTCGACCACCTGGAACATGCCGGCGACGGCCAGGAACCCCACCGCCAGATGCGTCACCGAGGCATTCTCGGGCCGGCCGGGATCGAGGAACAGGCGGACGATGGGGGCTGCTTCGGTCAGCAACAGCAGGGCGGTCGTGCACATGAAGCCTACGCCCAACGCCAGCGCGACCCAGCCGGCCTGGCGGACCCCCGGAGCGTCGCCCGCCCCCGCCGCCAGCCCCACCCGCACGGTGGCGGCCTGGGCCACCCCCAGCGGCACCATGAAGGTAACCGAAGCCACCTGCAGGGCGATGGCGTGGGCGGCCAGGGCGTCGGCCGAGATCAGCCCCATCAGCATGGCCGCCGCATTGAAGCCGGTGACCTCGAACCCCATGGCCAACGCCATGGGGGAACCGATGCGCAGCAGCTCGCGGAATTTCGGCCAATCGGCCCGCCACCAATGGCCCAGGATGTGGTAGCGCCGAAAACGGCGGTCCACGTACAGGAACACCGCCAGCGCCACCGCCATCACCGAGAACGACAGGGTCGAGGACACCCCCGCCCCCACCACGCCCAGGCGCGGCAGCCCCCAATGGCCGAACATCAGCGCCCAGTTGGACCACACATGCACCAGCACCGCCGCCCAGGCGATCACCATGCCGGCGCGCGGACGTTCCAGCGCGGCGATGAAATTGCGCAGCACGATCACCCACAGCGCCGGCAACAGGCTCCATTGCAGGGCGCGAACGTACTGGGCGGCGGCGTGGGCCAGCGCCGGTTCCTGCCCCAGCAGCAGCAGAATGGACTCGGCCTGCCACAGCAAGGCCCAGCACGGCAGGGCGAAAGCCAGCGAAAGCCACAAGCCCTGGCGGGTCAGGCGGCGGCATTCGCGCACCGAGTGCCGGGTCCGCCCCAGGGTCTGGGCCAGCAGCGGCGACGTCGCCATGGCCAGCCCCATGCCCAGGATCAGGACGGCGAAGAACAGGTTGGCGCCCAGCGCGCCGGCGGCCAGATCGGCCGGACCAAGCCAGCCCATCATCAGGGTGTCGGTGGTGCCGATGGCGATCTGCGCCAGATTGGTCAGGATCAGCGGCCACGCCAGCGAGAGCGTGGCGGCGATCTCGGTGCGCCAGGGGCGATGCAGGATGGACATGGCCGGCTTATACACCCGTGGCCGGGCCACCGCGAGCACTTGGCGTCAAACGTGGATGGGCGTCAAACGTGGATGGACTTGACCGGGCTTGATGTCGTACCACTATGGGCGAAAGCACCGCCAATCAGGAAACCGGCATGAGCAACAACGACGCTATCGTCATTCTGATGGCCGATGACGATCCCGCCGACGTCCGGCTGACCCAGAAGGCGCTTGAAGAGTGCCACCTCAAGAATGATTTCCGCCATGTCTCGGACGGCCAGGAACTGCTGGACTATCTGAACCGCCGGGGCCGCTTCGCCGATCCCGCCAGTTCGCCCCGTCCCGGCCTGATCCTGCTGGATCTCAACATGCCCGGCATGGACGGCCGCACCGCCTTGACCCACCTGAAGGCCGACGCCGATCTGCGCCGCATCCCGGTGGTCATCCTGACCACCTCCAAGGCGGAAGAGGATGTGGCGCGTTCATACGACCTGGGCGCCAATTCCTTCGTCAGCAAGCCGGTAACCTTCGACGGCCTGGTCGACGTGGTGCGCACCCTCGACACCTACTGGTTCCAACTGGTGGCCCTGCCGCGCTGAGCTGGCGGGGTCTGTCGCGCTGAAAATAGAGGGTGCAACGGCCAAGCTTGGCGCCTCTAAGCGGGGCGGGAAGCAGCGCCACACTCGCCTTCAGTTGCCACCGGCCGAAAATTGCAGACATTCCTTGGAATGTAGCCAGCCCTTTTGTAGAGCGTATAGACGGGCGCACAAGTAAGGCAATTTGGCGATAACGCACAGTTCTCGCAACCAGGGCCGACCGGCTTCGCGCCGGGGTGATGGTAAAGTCGACTCAACCTGCTGAGGTCTTCGGTAAGCAGATTCACGGAGATATGCGGCAGGAGCTTGCACGGGCTCGCGCGGCCGGAAGCGTAAACGTGCAGGGATGAGATGCCGCCGGCACAAGATCTCTTTTCCTGGAAGAAGGTCGCAGTCGCGTCATCGGTCCAATCGTCGATTCCGCGATGGGACGGGACGTTGTAATAGCCAAGCACGTTCAGGGCACGCTTGGTATTCTTAATGTCGATAGGATCGACGCGATAGCTTGGGCCCATGGGTTCCCTCAGCTTGAACCATGACATTACAGCACTCCATTACAGCGGCTGGCTGCATCCCAGCAGTCGTGCAGGGCATATATTCCTCACCTTGACGTCAAGAACATTTGAGGAGCATTCGTGTCGGCTTGCATTCGGTGACGGCCAACCACGTTACAACTCAAATGGGGAGAGTGGCCCTCAGCGTAGAACCGTCGCCCGCGATCGAAGCTCCATTGCGCTCCCATATCCTTCGCGAAGCGTGATTAGCGGCGCCAATTTGGCCGGATAGCGAACGGACGCCAAGTGCCTGGGCAAATGCAACTAGTCGACGAAATGCGAGCCCTCCATAGCCGCGTCCCTGAAAAGGAGTTCCGATCCAGTAGCCAGTGCGGGCGGAACCGCATTGCGGATCCATATGACTCAGGCTGATGGTTCCGATTGCCGCTTCCTGATCGAGAACGATCGCGAAGAATATCGCATCATGCTTGCCGCACCACGTCCTGGCATGCCTGAGAACAGTTTGTGCAGTTTCTTGCTGAGGACGCGGGGTCCGGCCCAGCACGCGCCCGAGCTCCTCGTCATTGTTTAGGATATCGGCAAGCTCTTCGGCAAAGCGAAGCGTTTGTGAGGGTGCGGGAAATGTTTCCGGGGCCAGCTGCACCAGCGATATGATGTCGTAGAACATTGCCACCGCATCCCCGTATGGCATTCCCTATTCAGCAGTGGACGGGGCGGCCTCGTCCCACGCAAGGCCTGCCCCGTTTCAGCGAAAGGGGCAAAACCGTACCTACACCAGAACCGGCGGCCCCCTATTCCACGCCCCTTTCGGCGCCGTAGCGTGCCTTGATGGCCTTGACCAGGGACTGGTTGGCGGCCATCCAGGCGTCGAATTCGGCGACCAGTTCCGGATGGGTCAGCGACGACACCCGATAGGAGTCGCGCGAGTGGGGCAAGCTGGGATCGAAAACCAGCGCGCCGGGGGTCTTCAGCACGTTTTCCAGATGATAGATGCCCACGGCCACCGAGGCGTAGGCGCCGTCCATGCGTTCCAGGGCCACCTGCCGCAGCAGCAAGTCCATGCGCGGATTTTCCTTCACCACCACTTTGCCGGCGCGGATCAGATCAAGCCAGGCGAATGGGGTGAAGCCCGATACGGTGCCCAGCGTGTGCACCCCGTCGACCCCCTTGCCGACGGTGTCGGGGCGCACCATGGCGCCGTCGATATAGGCGATCACCGGCTTTGAATAGGCGATGGAACGCCCCTGCTTGACGTCGGTGGACCAATAGGGATTGTCGGGGAACTTCAGATCGATGCCGCCGGAAACCAGCTCGGCGAACAGCCGCTTGATCGGCAATGGGCGATAGGTCAGCGAATAATCACGATCCTTGGCGAAGGCATCCAGAATATCGCGGGCAGCGCCCACATATTCGCCGTTCTTGATCGCATAGCACGGGAAATAGTCGAGTTCCTCGACCCCGACCACCAGGTCGCGGCGCTCGGCGTGCGCCGGCTGGATCGCCAGCGCGCACAGCCCCAGAACGGCCAGCGCCATTCCCTTCAGCGACATCCCCATCCCCCAGAACTGCGGCCCAAGTGGTACATCGCTTTTTAGTTAAAATTGATGCTAATTGCACCCTATCCGTTTGATCGACCCAGGGCGTAGAAGGAATATGGCGTCCTGCGGACTTTCGCCGGCCAAGGCTTGGTCGGCATCCATGCCCAGATGCAGGCCGCGCAGCACCCGGCCGGCAACGCCGTGGCTGACCACCACCATCTTTTCACCGGCCCGGCGTTCGGACAGCCACGCCGACAGACGGGCGGCGAAGTGATCGTAGCTCTCGCCGCCGGGGCAACGGAAGAACCAGGAATTGGTTCCCGAGCCTGACAGCTCTTCCGGCTGCATCTCGGCCTTGAGACGCCCCGACCAATGGCCGGTCGAGATTTCCTTGAGGCGGTTTTCCAGTTCGATGCGGGCAAAATCCAGCCCCGCCACCTCGGACAGGATGGCGGCGGTCTGCACGCAGCGCGGCAACGGGCTGGACAGCAGGCGCCAATCGCCTGCGCCGCCGATCATCTCGGCAATGGTGCGGCCATAGGCCTTGGCTTGCTCGACGCCCTTCAGCGTCAGCGGCGAATCGCCATGGCCCTGGATGCGCTTCTGGCGGTTCCAATGGGTTTCGCCATGACGGACAAGAATGATTTCAGGCATTCGCTCTCTCTATGAATTCGGTCCACGCGCCGCTCAGGCGCGCTTGTTGCCCGCTTCGGTATCGGAATCGCTGTTGGGGCCGATTGCGATGGGCGGCAGGCAACACCCCAGCTTGACCTCGCCATCTTGCATCAGGGCCAGCACCGAACCATCAATGCCGCGCGACACCAGGCCGGGCGGAAATTGCAGGTCGTGGTTCCGCAGGGGAAAACACCGCGACAACAGGCGGGCAGCCCCCAGCGGCGTCAGCGCATAGCACAGCAGCCCCCACACCACCGCCGGCCGCACCACCGTCGTCCGGCTGGGGGCCGCGCCGGGGACGCTGCCGTAGCGGTCGAGCCAAAGGGGATCGGCGGTGATTTGATCGGCCACCCGCATCATGCCCAGCAAACCGTCAGCCAGATACAGGCTGACCGGCTCGTCCAGATTGTAGCCGAACAGCACCACCTCGCATTCCGGCGCCGAGGCCATCGCTTCGTCCGCCAGGCGCAGGAAGTCGGGGGCCAGCACGGCATCGTCCTCGCAGACGATCACCGGTTCATAGGCCTCGAGGCAGGCCAGCCAGACCTCGCGGTGCGACAACGCGCAGCCCAGCGCGCCATCGGTGACATGGTGGGCATCGGCGGCCAGCACCCCATCCTCGACCAGGGAGGCGCGGTCCAGTTGGCTGCCATCGACGGCGTCGACGAAAACGAATTCGGCCTTGCCGGCGTTGCGGCGCAGGAATTCCTCGCGGCGGTCGGGACGGCGCGGCAGGTTGATGACGTGGATCTTGCGAGCATCCATCTTCATCCTCCCGCCGCGCCGTTGCGCCGCGATTACGACCGCAGAACGCCACCGGTGGCCTTGACCACCGCGTCCACGATCTTCTTGGCCACCGCCTCGATTTCCTCGTCGGTGAGGGTCTTCTCGGTGGGTTGCAGGGTGGCGGTGATGGCGATGGACTTCTTGCCCTCGCCCACGTTCGGCCCTTCGTACAGGTCGAACACGGCGATGTCGGTCACCAGCGCCTTGTCGGCGTTCTTGGCGGCACGCACCACCTGATCGGCCGACACCTTGGCGTCCAGCACGAAAGCGAAGTCGCGTTCCAGCGGCTGGAACGGCGACAGCTTCAGCGCCGGCTTGGCCTTGGTGGCCTTGGCCTTCTGCGGCGGCAGGGCTTCCAGGAACAGCTCGAAGGCAACCACCGGCCCCTTGACGTCCAACGCCGACAGGGTGCCCGGATGCAGCTCGCCGAAATAGGCCACCGGCTTGTTGCCCAGGCGCAACGTGCCCGAGCGGCCGGGGTGATACCAGCCCGGAGCCTCGGCCACCACCTGGAACGAGTCCGGGTTGCCGCCGGCGGCGACGATGGCGGCCAGCAGGTCGGCCTTGGCGTCGAACACGTCCACCGCACGGGTCTTCTCGGACCAGTGGCGCGGCACCGCGCGGCCGGCGCGGATACCGGCGGCGACGGCGCGCTGCTGGCCCGGCTCGGGACCGTCGAATTGCGGGCCGATCTCGAACAGGCCCAGATCGCGGAAGCCACGGTCGGCGTTACGGCCGGCGGCGGTCACCAGATTGGGCAGCACGCTGGGGCGCATGGCGTCCAGGTCCGACGAAATCGGGTTGGCCAAATGCATCTCGGCGGCGCCGCCACCGAACAGCTTGGCCTGAACCGACGGCAGGAACGACCACGTCACCGTTTCCACCAGCCCGCGCGCGGCCAACTGGCGGCGCACCCACGACGCCCGGCGCTGGCCGGGGGTCAGCAGCGGCTTGGGCATGCTGGGACGGGGCAGCGGCACGGTCGGCAACTGGTCATAGCCGTTGATGCGAATGACCTCTTCCACCAGATCATGCTCGGCGGCGATGTCGCCGCGCCACGACGGCGGCACCACCAGCAGGCCGTCGGCATGTTCCGACACCAAACAGCCGAGGCCGCGCAGGATGTCTTCCTGCTTGGGGGTGGAGACCTCGACGCCACCCAGTTCGGCCACCCGCTCGGGGCGCAGCACGATCGAGGTGCGCCAGTCGGGCTCGGTGCCGGCGACGATCAAGTCCGAGGCCTCGCCGCCGCACAGCTCGATGATCATGCGGGTGGCGATTTCCGCCGCCGGCACGATGAAGGCGGGATCGACGCCGCGCTCGAAGCGGAAGCGGGCATCCGACAGGATGTCCAGCTTGCGCCCGGTGGTGGCGGTGCGGATGGGGTCGAAATAGGCGGTTTCCAGGAACACGCTGGTGGTCGTCTCGGTGCAGCCGGAACGCTCGCCGCCCATGATGCCGGCGATGCCCTCGGGGCCGGCGTCGTCGGCGATCACCGTCATGCTGGCATCCAGCGCATATTCCTTGCCGTTCAGCGCCAGCAGGGTTTCGCCGTCCTTGGCCAGACGGGCGCGGATGTCGCCCTTGACCTTGTCGGCGTCGAACACGTGCAGCGGACGGGCCAGGTCGCAGGTGACGTAGTTGGTGATGTCCACCAGCGCCGAAATGGGCCGCAGACCGATGGCGGTCAGCCGATCCTTCAGCCAAGCCGGGCTTTCGCCGTTCTTGACGCCGCGGATCAGGCGGCCGGCGAAATACGGGCAGGCCGACTGGGTGTCAGGGGTGAATTCCAGCCGCACGCCGATGGGGCTCTTGAAGCTGCCGGGCACCGGATCGGCGTTCAGCGGCTTCAGCGTGCCCAGGCCCGAGGCGGCGAGATCGCGGGCGACGCCGCGCACGCCCAGGCAGTCGGCGCGGTTGGGAGTGATGGAAATCTCGATCATGGGATCGAAGGTCATCACGTCCACCAGACGGGTGCCGGCGGTCAGGCCGTCGTCGAGCTCGGCGATGCCGTCGTGGTCCTCGCCCAGCTTCAACTCGCGCCACGAGCACATCATGCCCTGGCTTTCGACGCCGCGAACCTTGCCCTTCTTCAACACCTCGCCGGTCACCGGAATGTAGGTGCCGGGCTGGGCCAGGATCACGGTCAGGCCGGCGCGCGCGTTGGGCGCGCCGCACACCACCTGGATCACGCCCGCGCCGGTGTCGACCTTGCACACGCGCAGACGGTCGGCGTCGGGGTGCTTGTCGGCTTCCAGCACCTTGGCGACGATGAAGCCGCCCAGGTCCTTGGCCGGGTCCTCGACGCCCTCGACCTCAAGGCCCAGCATGGTCAGCCGCGCCTCGATCTCCGCCAGCGAGGCGTCGGTCTCAAGATGCTGCTTCAGCCACGAGAGAGTGAACTTCATCGGGTCAGCCCTCCGGACAGGGTCGGCACGTCAAGCGGGACGAAGCCGTAATGCTTCAGCCAGCGCAGATCGGAATCGAAGAAAGTGCGCAGATCGGGGATGCCGTATTTCAGCATGGCCATGCGCTCGACGCCCATGCCGAAGGCGAAGCCCTGGTACTCGTCGGGGTCCAGGCCGCAGGCGCGCAGCACGTTGGGATGCACCATGCCCGAGCCGCCGATTTCCAGCCAGCCCTTGCCGGGGCCGATCTTCAGCTCGCCGCCTTCGCGCGAACAGCCGATATCCACCTCGGCCGACGGCTCGGTGAACGGGAAGAAGCTGGGGCGGAAGCGCACCGGAACCTCGTCCACCTCGAAGAAGGTGGTGACGAATTCCATCAGGCAGCCCTTGAGGTGGCCCATATGGGTGGTCTTGTCGATGACCAGCCCCTCGATCTGATGGAACATCGGCGTGTGCGTCATGTCCGAGTCGCAGCGATAGGTGCGGCCAGGGGCGATGATGCGGATCGGCGGCTTGTTGGCGACCATGGTGCGAATCTGCACCGGGCTGGTGTGGGTGCGCAGCAGGTGGCGCGTCCCGTCGGCCTTTTCACCGAAATAGAAGGTGTCGTGCATCTGCCGGGCGGGATGTTCCGCCGGGATGTTCAGCGCGGTGAAGTTATGGAAGTCGTCCTCGATATCGGGGCCTTCCGCCACCTCGAACCCCATCTGGGCGAAGATGGCGATCATCTCGTCCATCACCTGGGCGATGGGATGGATGCGGCCCGCGCTTTCCGGCCGCACCGGCAGGGTGACGTCCACCCGCTCGCGCGCCAGCTTCTGCTCGAGCGCCTGGGCCTCGAGCGCCGCCTTGGCCGAGGCGATGGCGTCGGCCACCTGGTCCTTGACCGCGTTCAGCGCGGCACCGGCCGCCTTGCGCTCATCCGGGCTCATCTTGCCCAAGCTCGCCATCAGGCCCGAGATCGAGCCCTTCTTGCCCAGGGTCGCCACGCGGGCGGCTTCCAGCGCCTCGAGGCTTGCCGCCTGAGCCACCAGCGCCAACGCCTCGGCGCGGATCTTGTCGAGTTCGTCCATGGAATCATCCCCATATGGACGCGAAAAGGGGCCGCCCTTGCCGGGCGACCCCTCCGCGTAATTTCCCTCTCCCCCACGGGGGAGCGGACAAGCCTTACTGGAGGGCCGCCTGGGCCTTCTCAACCAGCGACTTGAAGGCTTCCGGCTCGCGCGCGGCGATGTCGGCCAGGACCTTGCGGTCCAGCACGATGCCGGCCTTCTTCAGGCCATCCATGAAGCGGGAATAGGGCACGCCATACTGGCGGGTGCCGGCGTTGATGCGCTGGATCCACAGGCCGCGGAAATTGCGCTTCTTGGCGCGACGGTCGCGATAGGCGTAACGAAGCGCCTTCTCGACCTTCTCGATCGCAACGCGGAAGCACGAGTTGGAACGGCCGCGAAAGCCCTTGGCCAGCTTCAGAATCTTCTTGTGACGGGCGTGCGCAATCACGCCCCGCTTGACGCGCGCCATTACTTAGCTCCGTTCGGCAGGTAGTATTGCTTGACCTTCTCACCATCAGCCTTGAACAGGATGAAGGTGCCGCGAGCCTGGCGCTTCATGTCCTGGGGCTTCGCGGAGAGGCAGTGACGCTTGTTGGCCACGTTGCCTTTGACCTTGCCGGAGGCGGTGAGCTTAAACCGCTTCTTGGCGGCGCTCTTGGTCTTCATCTTGGGCATTTTCGCTTTCCTTTAAGGTGCGAGTTAGCGATTCAGGCGCGACAAGGCATGCCACAGGCCTTGGTTCGCGCGAGGAAGGGACGCTTATAGCGATTCGGCCGCGCCATTGCAAGCACCCCCAATTGGCCATCGCCGTCACTGGCGTTCCGCGCGGACCCGTGCGATAGTCGTTCCAAGAAGGGACCAAAGATATATAGGGACGGGGGGAATGAGCGGAGCCGGCGACATAAACCGTTCGCGCGACCTCTACGTCGCCTTTGCCTTCGCCGCCGCCGACCTGTTGGTGGAAGTGGAAGCCGACGGCACGATCAGCTTTACCGTCGGCGCCGCCATGGCCCTGGCCGGCCGGCCCGCGCGCTTGCTGACCGGCGTGCGTCTGGCCGAATTGTTCATCCCCGAGGACGCCCAGCGGGTCGAGCGGGCGCTGGCCCGCATCGATCGCGGCGAGCGCATCCGCCATTTGCTGCTGCACACCCCCGGCAACGACCAAGGCCATGTCTCCAAGCCGGTGGCGCTGTCGGGCTATCGCCATCCCCAGCGCGCCCACGCCCGCCTGATCGCATTGGCCCACGCCGCCTCGCTGGACGTCGCGGCCGAGGCGCACGACCCCATCACCGGCCTGCTGGACAAGGACGGCTTCACCGACCTCGCCCGGCGCATGCTGGGCGAATCCTCGGCGCTCGAGGGCGAGGATTCCTATCAGCTGACCATGCTGGAGGTGCCCCAGGTCGAGAAGGTCCGCGCCGAGGCCGGGCCGCTGGCCGCCGACGAATTCATGTCCGAACTGGGCGATCGCCTGCGCGCCTGTTCGGTGGGCGGCGACGCCGCCGGTGAACTGGGCGAGAACCGCTATGGCTTGATCCATGCGCCCGACGTCACCACCCAGACCATCGAAGCCACCATCAGCGAATTGGTGCGCGCGTTCCTGCCGTCGGGCGCGGACACCTCGGTGCAGACCTCCTCGGTCGCCCTGGACGGGGCCGGCATCTCGTCGGAAGAGGCCGCCAACGCGCTGATCTACAGCCTGAACGCCTTTTCCCATTCCGGCGCCATGACCTTGCAGGACCTGGCCAGCGACCTGCGGCCACGCCTGTCGGAAACGGTCGCCCAGATGCGCGAGATCCGCCAGGTGATCGACACCGGCGGGTTCGAGCTGGTGTTCCAGCCGGTGGTCGATCTGTGGACCGGCGTGGTTCACCATTTCGAATGCCTGGTGCGCTTCCCCGGCCGCGATTCGCCGTTCGAGACGGTGACCTTCGCGGAAAACGTCGGCATGGTCGGCGGGCTGGACCTGGCGATCCTGCGGCGCGCCATCGACTTCATGCGCTCGACGGTGGGCAAGCACGATGCCCTGCGTTTCGCCGTCAACCTGTCGGGGCGGTCGCTGTCGCACATCGCCACCTCGCGCCAGTTGCTGGAAATCGTGCGCGACGCCAGCGACCTGCGCGGCCGCCTGCTGTTCGAGCTGACCGAATCCGCCGAGGTCGAGGACCTGCCCGCCGTCAACGGCGTGCTGCAGATGCTGCGCCGCCAGGGTTTTCCGGTCTGCCTCGACGATTTCGGTGCCGGCGCCGCCGCCTTCCACTACCTGCGCGCCCTGCAGGTGGACCACGTCAAGATCGACGGCAGCTATATCCGCGAGATCGCCAACGGCGAAAGCACGCCGTTCCTGCGCGCCATCGCCGGGCTGTGCCGCGACCTCAAGGTGGGCACCATCGCCGAATTCGTGGAAAATACCGAAACCACCGCCTTGCTGAAGCTGCTGAAAGTGCGGTTCGGCCAGGGCTATCATTTCGGCAAGCCGATGACGCCCAAGCCGGTCCCCGAATCGGTGCTGCGCGGCTGGGGGGTGGACAACATGGAATGGCAGAAAGGGTTGCTGGTCTGCCGCTCAGCCATATAGCCCGGTTCACAGCCGTGCCCGTTTCCGCTATTGCTGCGGGATGATGCGCATGCCCCCCACCCTTGACGGCGACATTCCCGTCGGCAATTGGATCGACCGCTGGGTCCCGGCGGCAACGCGCCCCTATCTGCGGCTGATGCGGCTGGATCGCCCCATCGGCACATGGCTGTTGCTGTTTCCCTGCTGGTGGAGCGCCGCCCTGGCGGCGCCGCGCTGGCCCGATGCGTGGTTGTTCGTGCTGTTCGCCGTTGGCTCGGTGGTGATGCGCGGGGCCGGCTGCACCATCAACGACATCGCCGACCACAAGTTCGACGCCATGGTCGAGCGCACCAAGGGCCGCCCCATCCCCTCGGGCGCCGTCAGCGTGAAGCGCGCCGCCCTGTTCCTGGCGGTGCAGCTGGTGATCGGGCTGGCGATCCTGGTTCAGTTGAACGCCGTCACCATCGGCCTGGGCATCGCCTCGCTGCTGCTGGTGTTCCCCTATCCGCTGATGAAGCGCATCACCTGGTGGCCGCAGGCCTGGCTGGGGCTGACCTTCAACTGGGGGGCGCTGATGGGCTGGGCGGCGGTGCGCGGCGACCTCGAGCCCCCGGCCCTGCTGCTGTATGCCGCCGGCATCCTGTGGACGCTGGGCTATGACACCATCTACGCCCACCAGGACAAGGAAGACGACGCGCTGATCGGCGTAAAATCCACCGCCCGCCGGCTGGGCACCGCCACGCCGCGCTGGCTGGTGGGCTTCTATGCCGGCACGGTGGCGCTGATCGGCGCCGCCGGCTGGAGCGCCGGCCTGTCGTGGCCGTTCTATCCGCTGCTGGCGGTGGCGGCGGTGCAATTGGCGTGGCAGGTTCGCGACGTCG
>DATGXU010000205.1:0-12626 GCA_035298685.1 Magnetospirillum sp.
GGAACAATTGCCCGGAAACCGAAAAGCCCAAATTGACCAGCCGATCCCCAATGCTCTCCACCGGGTCGGCCCGTAGTCGCTGCAACTCCTGTCGGCGCCCCCCCATGTACTCATCCGCATGGGCCTGATCCATATCCTGCAACAGCTCGGCGTATGCTTCGGGCGTGGTCGTCTTCAGCGCATTGTTGAGGTCGGCCACATGGCCGAGCATTCTCTGCAACCTCTCACCCAAGCGGGCGCTTTCCGCCGTTCCCTTGACCAGGGCGTCGATGATCGACGCCGGCATCTGGCCGGTAATCGTCACCGGCTTCGGCGTCAGGAACTCGGCCATATCAGCCTGCTCCCGCTCCGCCGCGCGTTTTGCTTTTTGCAACCCCTCGTCATTTTCGGGGTGCTCCAGCTGATCGAGAATTTCTCCACCCCAGCCGTATTTCTTAAAGTCCGACAGCATTTGCTGACGCTTATTAAGCCCGTCAAGGTAGATATAGGTCGCGCCAAACGGGTTTACAGACATGGAAATCACCTGACCGAGACTCGATTGCGATGCATGATGCATGCATTACCTTTGGGTGTAAAGATGCCCTATATTCCTATGGTTGCGAATGTCGGCGCCGCACGTCCTCCCGCGCTGCCCGGCAGGCACGTCACCGCCCCTCCGCAGGCCCGCTTTTGCGACAATGCGCACCCGCAACGTCACCGCCTGGACGCGACCACGGCCTGAGGGCAGGCAGCATCCAGCCATACCCGGCCATGACGACCCACATCTGCAGATTGATTTCGGTGTAGTGGTTCAGAGTGCAACTGGCGGCAGCACGTTCATGCCGGCTCGACCGCGAGGACCGCGAAGAAAGGGCGCTTAGGCGACCGCCTGAATGCGCGGCGCGCTTACCGCCGGCGCCGTTGTGCCGCGTTGGCGTGTTGGCAATTTGAAAGTCTGGCCCAATTCGGTGCCCAGAAAGGCGCCGCCCAGGCTGTCGTAGGAGAAGGCACTACCGCCCGGCATTTTGCCGCTGATCAGGAAATGGCTGCGCGCATAGCTGCCATCAGCCTGTTTCTCGGCCAGCGCGCCCAGGAATTCCAGCCCCTTTTCCGCCAGCCGGGGGGCCAGTTCGGCGGGGTCGAAGCGCAGCTGCGCGATCTTGCGCTCTATATCCTGGCGATAGGTCTCGGCCGCGCCGTCGCCGGAACGGGCGCGAACCACCTCGATATTTTCGGGCTTCAGCTGACTAAGCAGCGCGTTGTGGGTGTCCATGCGGGCGAAAGAGCGATCCAACATCTTCTCCACCTCGACCACACTTTGGCTGGCCGGCTGGCTGTCGGGCAGGGTGGCGGGCGCCGACTGAATGATCGGCGGCGACAGCGCCTCGGCGCGGATGGGGGTGGGGGTACTGTCTAGGCGCAGGTTGAAGCCGGTCTGGCCGCTGACCTCCAACGTCAGCCCCTTGCCGCTGATGGTGGCCTCGCCCAATTCCACCTGCCCGTCGGCGCCGGTGCGGAACAATTGCCCGGAAACCGAAAAGCCCAGATTGACCAGCCGATCAGCGATGCTCTCCACCGGGTCGGCCCGCAGCCTCTGCAGCTCCTGCCGGCGCCCCCCCATGTACTCATCCGCATGGGCCTGATCCATATCCTGCAGCAGCTCGGCATAGGCTTCGGGCGTGGTCGTCTTCAGCGCATTGTTGAGGTCGGCCACATGGCTGAGCATTCTCTGCAGCCTCGCGCCCAAACGGGCGCTTTCCGCCGTCCCGTTGACCAGGGCGTCGGTGATCGATGCCGGCAGTTGTCCGGTAATCGTCACCGGCTTCGGCGTCAGGGAGTCGGCCATATTGGCCTGCTCCTGCTCCGCCGCGCGCTTCATCTTCTGCAATCCCTCGTCGTTTTCGGGGTGCTCCAACCACTCCAGGTGTACACCACCCCAGCCGTTTTTCTTGAACTCCGCCAGCGTTTGCTGCCGCGTATTCAATGCATCAAGATAACGAGAGGTCGCGCCAAACGGGGTTACGGACATGGGAATCACCTGACCGAGACTCGATTGTGATGCATGATGTATGCATTACCTTTGAGTGTAAAGATGCTCTAAATTCCTATGGTTGTGAACGTCGGCGCCGGGCATCCTACCGCGCTTCCCGGCAGGCACATCACCGCCCCTCCACAGGACCGCTTTTGCGAGAGCGGCGCACCAGCAAAGTGAACGCCTGGACACAACCACGGCCTGATGGTAGGCAGCATCCAGCCATACCCGGCCATGACGACCCACATCCGCAGATTGGTTCGGTGTCGTGGTTCAGAGTGCAACCGGCGGCAGCACGTTCATGCCGGTTCGACCGCGAAGAAAGGGCGCTCAGGCGACCGCCTGAATGCGCGGCGCGCTTACCATCGGGGCCGTCGTGCTGCGCGGGCGCGTCGGCAGTTTGAAGATCTCGTCGGACTCGGTGGCCAGATAGGCACCGCCCTGGCTGTCATAGGAAAACGCACTGCCGCCCGGCATTTTGCCGGTGATCAGGAAATGGCTGCGCGCATAGCTGCCATCGGCCTGTTTCTCGGCCGTTCGGACAAGCCCGCTCAACTTTTCCAGGCAACCTTTGTCAATATGCGCTTGGTGAGTCTACCTGCGGCGGCTGGGCGATTTTCGGTCGCTTGCCCATGGTGGTGATGCCCTATATACGTGCATCACTGCACCGCCGCCTTTCTTATCTTGCCAGGAAGCCTCTGATGGATCGCCCCTTGATCGCCCGGAAGGTGGCGGAACTTGAGCTCGAGTTCGAAGAGCGGAAGGACGATCCGCAGTTCCTGCGGTTGTTGATCTCGGAGCTGGAGCACAGGTCTGTCGCCCGTGCACGCGACTTGCGCAAGCGGGCGGAACAATCTCTTCGTACTGCTCAGCCCCCGAAAGCGAAGCCAAGTGCCCCACAGCCGACTACCGAGGTCGCACCGGCTCTCGTCAAACCCAGGCGATCAATTCCCGGCTCTCCGCAGTCGGTTGTGGACGCGTGGACTGCGCTGGAGGTGCTTTCGCCCCAATCCTACCGCCGCCCCGAGGATCTGGCCGGCGGTGACAAGTATGCGGTTGCGCGCCTCGACCAGGGAAAGCTTCCGTGGGAAAGCGGCGGCGAACGCTCGCGCAAGAGCATGCGGCTCTATTATCAGGTGGTTTTGGGAAGCTTGCGCCTCGACGACACCGTCAAACGTGTCATCGACGTCTATGTGGACCAGCGGGTCGAGCGCCCGGCGGCGCGGGGCAGCGCCGCGCTGGCGGTGCTGGTAGTCGATCACAAGGGGCTGCCGGTCGAGGCGCCGGCGGTAGGGTTGTCCAGCTTCGGCTGGGGCGTGCCGCTTGCCCTGGCCGGGAAGCTGGAGCAGCTCTCGGGGTGGCCATCGGCCGAGGTCGCGCTGGTGAAGGCACTGGACGCCCGCATTCGACAAACCGACAAGGACGGCAAGGAACTGCCGGTCACCCGCGAGCGGCTGGAACAAGCATACGACTGGCTGGTGGCGACGCTGGACATGCCCCGGGAACTGGCCGAACCACCGTCCTTCGCCATCCGCTCGTACCAGTACTTCAAATTGCCAGATCCGCCGGAGCTCCTGCTGCTGAACAGCTTTTACCTGGGTGATTTGGCGCGGGCGCGCGAGCTGTTCGACAGCGGCCGGGCTACCGACAACCTGCGCCGCTATATGGGCATGGACGCGCCGGAAACCCGGCGCGACCTTTTGCACGACAGAGGCGCGCTCGAGGATGCGTTGGCGCCGGGCAAGGTTCCTGCGGCACGCTGGCCCGGAAAGGGGCGCCACCCACTCGTGCTGCTGCAGCAAGCGGCGGTCAATCTGGCGTTCCAACGCCCGCGCGAAGCGGGAATTCTTGCGGTGAATGGCCCACCCGGCACCGGCAAAACCACGCTGCTGCGCGATCTGGTGGCGGCGCTGGTCACGGCGCGCGCCGAAGCGATCGCGAAGTTCGACGACCCAGAGAAGGCATTCACCCATTCGGGTGAAAAGCTGAGGGCAGGCGCAGGGTGGCTTCACTTGTACCGTCTTGATGCGCACATCAAGGGCTTTGAAATCCTGGTGGCGTCGTCAAACAACAAGGCGGTGGAAAACGTCAGCGCCGAATTGCCCGGCATCGACGCGGTCGCCGAGGATGCGGGGTTGGATTATTTCTCGACTCTGGCCGACGCCCTGCACGCCAAGGACACCTGGGGTCTGGTCGCCGCCGTCCTCGGAAATCAGGTAAACCGGGCGAAATTCCGCCAGACCTTCTGGTGGGATGATGACGTCGGCCTGTCCACCTATCTGGCAGCGGCGGCCGGCACGCCCCAATTTGTCGAGGAGACAGACGAAGCGACGGGCGAAACCATTGAGCGTCCGCCGTTGATCGTCACCCGCGAGCATCCCCCCGCCGGCCACGAAGACGCGTTGGCGCGCTGGGGCAAAGCTCGGCAGGCGTTCCACGCGGCGCTGTCGGCCAGCTGCAAGAAATTGGAGTGGTTGGAGAGCGTGCGCCAGGCGGCTCTGCAGGCCACCGACGCCGAGGCCAGTCTGCGGGCGGCTGAGGACGCAGCTGCTTTGGCAAGCACTGACCTGGGTCGCGCCCAGACGGCGTTGGACGCGGTGCGCGAACATTCAGCCGAGGCAAAGAAGCGCCACTCGGCCGCCGTGGCGCGGTTGAGCGAGCACGATAGCCAACGCCCGGACCTGCTGGCACGCTTCTTCAGCACCGCTTCGGCGCGTCGGTGGCGCGCGTTGCGGGATCCCCTGGTTTCGGCGATAGCACTGGCGCAAAGGTCATTGGACGAAACAGGGGCGCGCTTGCAGACGCAGGAGGGCGCTTGGCGCGAAGCCCGGCAAGCGTGTGAGCATGCCAAAACGCAACGTGCGGCGGCGGCGGCAAAGCTCAGCCAGTTGACGGCGACCATCGACGATGGCCGCTTGAAACTTGGCTGCCAGTTCGGAGACGCCGCGTTCTTCCAGCAGGCTCATGGCATGCTGCACAAATCCACTCCGTGGCTGGACCAAGCGACCCAACGCGCCCGCGACGATGTTTTCTGCGCCGCCATGGCCCTGCACAAGGCCTTCGTCGATGCCGCCGCAAAGCCGTTGCGCCATAACCTCGGCAACCTGATGAACGCCCTGTCGGGCCGCGCTCTGCCCGACGAGGCGAAAGCCGCGCTGTTGCCCGATTTGTGGTCGTCGCTGTTCCTGGTCGTGCCCGCAATTTCCACTACCTTCGCCTCGGTCGAGCGCATGTTGGGTAACCTGCCGCCCGAGAGCCTGGGGTGGCTGCTGATTGACGAAGCCGGGCAGGCGCTGCCGCAGGCCGCCGTGGGGGCGCTGATGCGCACGCGCCGCGCGGTGGTGGTGGGCGATCCATTGCAGATCGAGCCGGTGGTCGTGCTGCCCGATACCTTGACCAAGGCGATCTGTCGCCAATTTGGCGCCGATCCCGACCGCTTCAATGCGCCTGAGGCTTCCGCGCAAACCTTGGCCGACGCGGCAACCCCTTTCATGGCGGAATTCGAAAGCCGCCATGGAAGCCGGAGCGTCGGCGTCCCCCTGCTGGTCCACCGGCGTTGCACCGAGCCCATGTTCGGCATCTCGAACGCGGTGGCCTACGAGAACCTTATGGTCCACGCCAAGGGGATGGGGGCCTCTCCCATCCGCGATGTGCTGGGGCCATCGGTGTGGATCGACGTTCAAGGTGGGGGCGCGGACAAGTGGTATGCCCAGGAGGGCGAGGTCGCCCTTGATCTACTGGGCCGGCTGGTGAACGCCGGCGTGGGTGGGGACAAGGGACCGGATGTCTACCTCGTCACCCCGTTCGTCATCGTCGCCGACAACCTGCGTGCCTTGGTGCAGAAACACCGCGTGGCGGAAAGCTGGGGAGGCAATTCCTGGGAGTGGACGCGCGAGCGCATCGGCACGGTTCACACCGTCCAGGGCCGCGAGGCCGAGGCTGTCATTCTGGTGCTCGGCGCGCCATCGCCCGCCCAGGCCGGAGCGCGCGGGTGGGCTGGTGGAAGGCCCAACCTGCTCAACGTGGCAGTAACCCGGGCCAAGGAAGGCTTGTACGTGATCGGAAACAGGGACCTATGGCGCAAGGCTGGCGTATTCCAGAAGCTGGATGAAAGACTGCCCGGGAGCCATTCGAACTGACTTGGCGTCGGGTGTGACTGATCGTCGCGGTATCGCACTTGGCGGCGCGAGCGAATTGGGCGCCTGATTGTCTGACACGGCAGGTTGCGCACGGGGGTGCCCGACAACGGCATCGAATTGCCCCGTGCCGTCATCGTGCCCTCGATCCTCACACCGCCCTCGGCGGTGCCATGCCGGTGGAGGCCCGAGTGCGATCGAGCACCTAGTGCTTTTGATATTCCCAATATATCTCGCCTAGGTGCCTGAAAGTCCCAGCGCCCGACGAAGCGGATCGTCGAGCCGCGCCGGCGCCATGGCGACTGACACCTGAGCCGGTGGACAATTGGCCAGATCGCCCAACAATCGAAACGAATGGGGCCGCCTTTAACCAAAAAGGCAGCGCCGGAGCGCTGCCCTTATCTGGTGCAGACTGACTGCTTGTTAACCGCCAGACCGCGATCTCTGATGACGATATCATCAGTCACTCTGGGGTGCCTGTCAACACAAGTCATCTACCATGGCGGGTGGGCTCGGCCTAAACTGGGGGTACCAATCTGCTGCAGGGGGATGAACGATGACGTGGCGGCTAGGCTTGGATCTGGGCGCGGGGTCGCTGGGATGGTTTGCCCTGAAGCTGAACGAAGAGGGTGACGCAATCGGACTGATTGATGGCGGCGTGCGCATCTTTGGCGATGGCCGTGCGGCCACCCGCGGGGGCATCCAGGGCACGCCGCTGGCAGTAGAGCGACGAGCCGCCCGCGCCATGCGGCGGCGGCGAGACCGCTTCAAGCAACGCCAAACCGCCCTGATCCAGCACCTGACAAAAGCCGGCCTGTTTCCTGCCGACCGTGAGCAGCAGGCATTGCTAGAGGCTCTCGACCCTTACGAATTGCGGGCCAGGGCCTTGGATTTTCCGCTGCCGCCTCACAGCCTCGGGCGCGCCTTTTTTCATCTCAACCAGCGGCGGGGGTTCAAGTCCAATCGCAAGACGGATCGAGCGACCGAGGACGATTCCGGCAAGATTGCCATCGGCATCGACAGGTTGCGTGCCGCCATGGCCGAGCTGGGCGCTCGCACATTCGGTGAATTCTTGCACATGCGGCGGATATCGTCTTCCGACCCCAACGCCGTCCTGTCCGTTCGCGCTCGCTTGCGGCCCGAAACCACCGAGGGATCCAAGGGTGACGGTTACGATTTCTATCCGGGCAGAGACCTCATTGCCGAGGAATTCGACGCCATCTGGGATGCTCAGGCCGCGCATCATCCTGACCTGCTGACGGCGGATACCCATGACCGCCTGTACGAAATCGTCTTCCATCAACGGCCTTTGAAAGCCGCCCGCATCGGCGGCTGCACCCTGGTCGCCGGTGAAACCCGTCTGCCCAAGGCGCATCCGCTGTTCCAGCGCCGCCGTCTGCTGGAGGAAGTCAACGCCCTCAGGCTTGTCCGCGCCGGCCAGGCCGCCGAACCGTTGACCATGCAGCAGCGCGATCTGTTGCTGCTCAAGCTCAAGGCCAAGAAGAAGGTTTCATTCGCATCGCTCAGGAAGGTCCTAAAACTGGACCCGGAAACTCGCTTCAACAAGGAAAGTGATCATCGTCCCGATCTGGCCGGCGACGAAGTCGCTGCGGAACTGAGCGACAAGAAGCGGTTCGGTAACCGCTGGTTCCATCTGACAGCCGACCAGCAAAGTGCGATCGTCGAAAGACTACGGGAGGATGAGGACGAGAACGCGCTCTGCACCTGGCTGGAAACCGAGCACAATCTGTCCGCCGAGCAGGCGAGAGCGACCGCAAAATCCCGGCTGCCGGATGGTTACGGCCGGTTCGGCCTGACGGCGACGCAGCGCCTGATCGAAGCCTTGCAGGCCGAGGTCATCGTTTACAGCGAAGCCGTCGCCAGGGCCGGCCTGGGCCATCATAGCGATCTGCGCACGGGCGAAATTCATGCCGAACTGCCTTATTACGGAGTTGCGATCGAACGCCACATCCTGCCTGGAACGGCCGACCCGAACGACCAAGACGAAACCCGCATCGGCCGCCTGACCAATCCCACCGTTCATATCGGGCTGAACCAGTTGAGGCGAGTGGTCAACCGCTTGATAGCCCGCTTCGGCCTCCCGGCCGAAGTTGC
Source organism: Magnetospirillum sp. (assembly GCA_035298685.1). Classification (GTDB taxonomy): domain Bacteria; phylum Pseudomonadota; class Alphaproteobacteria; order Rhodospirillales; family Magnetospirillaceae; genus Magnetospirillum. The sequence goes on from DATGXU010000205.1 coordinate 8,263, forward strand.
AATCGAAATCGGGCGCGACTTGAAACTGTCCGAGGACGAGAAGATCCGAAGGAACCGGGACAACAACAAGAACCGCATCGAAGCGGCGCGCCGTTCGGCCAAGCTGCTGGAATTGGGAAAGCCGGACACTGGAGGAAACCGCGCACTGCTGAAGCTGTGGGAGGAGCTAAACCCCGATAACATCCTCGATCGCCGCTGCGTCTACAGCGGCGAGCAGATTTCCGTGGACATGCTGTTCTCGAGCGCGGTCGAGATCGATCACATCCTGCCCTTCTCGTCCACCTTGGATGACTCCAACGCCAACAAGATCCTCTGCCTGCGCGAGGCCAATCGGCAAAAGCGCAAAAGGTCGCCGTTCGAAGCCTGGGGCCACACCCCCCAATGGCCCGAGATCGCCGGGAGAGCCGCACGACTGCCCCGCGAAAAGCGCTGGCGCTTCGAACCCGACGCCATGCAGCGCCTCGAGGAAAAGGGCGGTTTCATCGCCCGACATCTGGTCGACACGCAATACCTGTCGCGCTTGGCCCACGAATACCTGTCGGCACTATTTCCGGACAAAGGCGAGGGCAGCAGCCATGTCTGGGTTTCACCGGGCCGGTTGACGGAAATGGTCCGACGCAAGCTGGGCCTGAACGAATTGTTGCCCGACCATAACGTTGGCGGCGGTGCGGAGCAGCCGAAGAACCGCCTGGATCATCGCCACCACGCCATCGATGCGGCCGTGGTCGCCATCATCGACCGGTCGCTGTTGCAGGCGGTATCGCGCGCGTCGGCCCGAGAGGGGGACGAAGGCCGGGAGCGTATCATCATCCCCGAGCCCTGGCCGGGGTTCCGGGACGAATTGCGCGATATCCTCGACAGAATGGTGGTCAGCCACCGCCCCGATCACGGCACGGCTTCGAAGGCCGGCCTGCCGCGCGGGCGCGACCAGACGGCCGGCAAACTGCACAACGATACCGCCTATGGGCTGACGGGCGAAAAAGACGAGCGAGGCAATGACCTGGTGGTTCACCGGGCCCCCCTGGCGGCACTGAAGAAGGCCGCCGACCTTGAAAAAATAAGGGACCGGGACCTGGCGAAAGCCCTGGCGCAAGCGGTTCACGGACTGGAAGGCAAGGATTTCGAATGTGCCGTCGCGGCCTTTGCGTCCGCAGGGCCTCCTGTCTATCGCGGCATCCGTCGCGTCCGCCTGATTGAACCCTTGACCGTCATCCCCATCAAGGACCGCCAGGGAAAGGCATACAAGGGATACAAGGGCGATTCCAATTACCGCGATGACGTTTGGGAACTGCCCGACGGCAAGTGGGAAGCCGAGGTGGTGTCCATGTATGATGCCCACCAAGCCGACCATGTCTCGGCCCTGCGCACCCGATTTCCGACCGCGCGCAAGGTTCTTCGGTTGTACCGGAATGACCTTGTGGCACTGACCACCGAAACCGGCAGAAAGCTGATGCGTGTTCTTCAAATCTGGCAAAACGGTCAAATTACCCTGGTCGAGCCGCAGGAGGCCGGGGATTTTCGGCGGAGAAGCAAATCCGAAGACGATCCATTTGCTTATACCTCGCCAACCGCCAGCGGCCTGCAGCGGCTCTGTGCCCGCCAGATCAGGATGGACGAATTGGGCCGCGTTCTCGACCCCGGATTCCCGGCACGAAAGGCGCGCCGCAAGACCCGCCGCAATCCAGCCCTGACCGGGTGACGGGATGGAGCGTATCATCGACATCGCCACCGACGGGCGGCATTTGTCGGTGTTACGCGGCTTGCATCCATCAGTTGGCATTCACCACGCCAACCGGGACAACGCCTTTGCCCTGGCCGATGATTTGGTCGAACCCTTTCGCCCTTTGGTGGACGCTCTGGTCGTGCGCCTCAGGGATCGAGGCACGCAAAACCTTGATGCGGAAGCCAAGCGGGCTCTTGCAGGGCTGATCGCCGTGGATCTACCAAGCGACGATACGACAACCACCGTTTCCGGCGCGGCGGTACGCCTAGCGCAATCCCTTGCCGAAGCGTTCCAGACCGGACGTGCATCGTCTCTGCTTTTGCCAAGCCCACCGTCCCCCCGGGAATTGGCCGAGCTGAAAATGTTGGTGCCGTGATGGCGACGCAACTGAGCGGATACCGGCTGATGTGGATCTTTGTGATGTTCGATCTGCCGGTCGCCACGCGCGCCGAAGCCCACGCGGCCACCAAATTCCGTGAATTCCTGTTGGACCGGGGATTCGAGAAGAGCCAATTTTCCGTCTATGCGCGCTTTTGCAATGGCAAAGAGCAGTTGGAGACGCATTTGCGGTACATAGAGGCGAATATGCCTGAGCGCGGCGAAGTGCATGTGCTGACGTTCACGGATCGCCAATACGAAAATATCGTGCGCTTTTCAGGGCGGCAGAAAAGGCCTGCGAGGAAAAACCCCAACCAATTGGCCCTGTTTTGAGCGCCGAACGGCGGAATTGGCACATGGAAATGGCGAGCAAGCCATTCATTATCAATGGCTTGCTCGCCGATGCATGATAGCCGCTCAGAGATCGCGGTCCAGCGGCAACGAACGCATCCAGCGCAAGCGGACGAAGGGCATGATAGCCGCTCAGAGATCGCGGTCCAGCGGCAACGCAACGGCGGTGGTGGTGGCGGCGAGTCCGGATGATAGCCGCTCAGAGATCGCGGTCCAGCGGCAACGGGGGTCGGATCGTCGCCCGTGTACGTGGTATGATAGCCGCTCAGAGATCGCGGTCCAGCGGCAACGTCGATTGGGTTGGCGAGAAGCTCAACGGCATGATAGCCGCTCAGAGATCGCGGTCCAGCGGCAACGAAGCCGATGACTTCAACCTGATCCACGACATGATAGCCGCTCAGAGATCGCGGTCCAGCGGCAACGACGAGGGCTCTACCTTTTACGTCAAGCTGGATGATAGCCGCTCAGAGATCGCGGTCCAGCGGCAACGCCAGAGGCACGGCGTAGCGGCCGCCGATCATGATAGCCGCTCAGAGATCGCGGTCCAGCGGCAACACCACCATCTGTTCCATCCCCGCCCCCGCGATGATAGCCGCTCAGAGATCGCGGTCCAGCGGCAACTGCGATTGGATGCACGACGCGGAATGTATTATGATAGCCGCTCAGAGATCGCGGTCCAGCGGCAACCCGGTGTGGGCGGTGGTCTGCTTTGGCTTTATGATAGCCGCTCAGAGATCGCGGTCCAGCGGCAACGGCGGTGCCACGCTCGCCTGGGGTACGGGAATGATAGCCGCTCAGAGATCGCGGTCCAGCGGCAACGTTGTGAACACCAAGTCCGCGCAGCATTGACGGGCGGCGATCGATCAGCTTGGCAGCACTCCCCCTTGCCTCCGGCCAGAGCGGCGCTCAGGCGTTTGCGCAAGGCGACATCGTCCTCGGCCTATTCCCATAGCGATCGGGCGAGCTTTTCTGCCCCAGGGCGGAGAGCGTCGCATGCGACAATGTCGGGCTGCGGACCCTGGCGGGGCGCCGCACTGGCGACGACCAGCGGGATCGCATAAGCTGCCCCTGCGGACGGAAGGAACGGCAATGATCGACGACCCTGCCAAGACGGAGCATCTTCTCGAACGGCTGAGAGAACATCTGCCGTTCCCGGCCGTCCTGTCATCACCGGCGGCAGCTATACTCCGTAAGCAGGTCGGCAACCGCGACGTGCCTCCGCAATGCGAGGTCACCCAGTTGCAATACGCTGGCGACGAGGGCGGTATCGTTTGCGGCCTCGCGCTCACCATCGACACCGGAGACAGAACGATCTTCATTTCGATCACCCATCTGCTGTTCGACCGCCGAATGCCGCTGGCGCGCGAGATCGCCGCCTATCAGAAACATCGGATCAAGCGGATACGGCGCCGGGGGGCTACGTCGTGAGCGAATATCAGTACTACGAGTTCCAGGCCGTCGACCGGCCGCTCGACGAAGCTGCGCGAAGCGCCTTGCGAGCCGTTTCGAGCCGTTTCGAGCCGGGCCCATATCACCGCCAGCAGTTTCGTCACCAGCTACGAATGGGGCGACCTCAAGGCTGATCCCCACGATCTGCTGAAGCGCCACTTCGACTTGTTTCTCTACGTCACCAATTGGGGCAGCCGCCGTTTCGCGCTGCGTCTGCCGAAACGCCTGGTCGATCTCGACGCCCTGGAACGCTTCCAATTGGATGAGGACGTCGCATCCCTTAGGGTTGTCGGCGAGCACCTGATCATCGACATCTGTTGCGACGATATCGAGGCTGCGGATTGGGACGATGGCAGCGGCTGGCTGGGGGCGCTGGCGCCGCTGCGGGCCGAGGTGCTGGCGGGCGACCTGCGGTTGTTCGCGCTGCTGTGGCTGATGCAGGTGGAATACGGCTTGACGCGCG
>DATGXU010000206.1:0-5748 GCA_035298685.1 Magnetospirillum sp.
CATGCTGGTCGAGCCGTTCGATCTGGCCGGGCAGCCGGCCTCGATCAGTTCGTCCATCGGCGTGGCCATCTATCCGGCCGACGCGGGCGATCCGCAGACGCTGATCAAGTTGGCCGACGCCGCCATGTACCGGGCCAAGCATCTGGGGCGCAACGGCTGCCAGTTCCATTCCGAGGCGGTCAACGCCCAGGCGTTCGAGCGGTTGGCGCTGGAAAACGCATTGCGGCAGGCGTTGGAACGCAACGAATTCGCCGTCCATTACCAGCCCATCTTCGATTTCCGGACCGGAAAGGTGGTGGCGGTCGAGGCGCTGCTGCGCTGGCGCCATCCCGAGGTGGGCATGGTGGTGCCGGGCCAGTTCATCGCGCTGGCCGATGAAACCGGCCTGATCGTCCCCATCGGCCGGTGGGTGCTGAATACCGCCTGTGCCCAGGTCAAGCTGTGGCGCGACGCCGGCTTGGGCGATCTGGAACTGCACGTCAACCTGTCGGGCCGCCAACTGCGCGAGGCCGCCTTGGTCGAGGAAATCGCCGAGGCGCTGGAGGTTTCGGGGCTGCCGCCAAGCGCGCTGGTGCTGGAGGTGCCCGAGGCCAGCGTGGTCGACAAAGGCCAGGATTCCAGCGCGCTGTTCACTCGCTTTACCGCCCTGGGGCTGGGTCTTGCCATCGACGAATTCGGATCGGGCTATTCGTCCTTCGCCTTCCTGCGCCGCCTGCCGGCCAATGTATTGAAGATGGCCCAGGGCTTCGTCCGCAACGTGGCCAATTCCACCGACGATTCGGAAATCGCCACCGCCATCGTCGCTGTGGCGCGCGGCCTGCACATGTCGGTGGTGGCGCCAGGCGTGGAAACCCACGAGCAACTGGCGTTCCTGTCGTCGTTCGGCTGCGACCGGGTGCAGGGCTTCCTGCTGGCACGCCCCATGCCGGCCGCCGAAGCGGCAGCCTTCTTGGCCCGATCGGAGCCGCCGGCCGCCCTTGTCCGCAATCTGCCGGCCTGATCTGGCCGCAATGTCGATCCCTGAGGCGCGGGCCGGCTACTCGGCCCGGCGCCCCGCCGACGCTTGCCGTAACAGGATTTATTGTTCCGGCGGCACAACCATAGAACGGTAATAGGGAATTGGCGGGCGCCGCCTTCCGGGCGTGGAAGCCTTGCGTGGCGGCGATTTAGGGGGTGCCGATATCGCGCTTAGGTCGAGAATTCCTTGACTTTCGTCAAGCGCGCGGGCAGGGTTTTGGCATGCCATCGAAAGATTTCAAGTCGTCTGCCATCGCGCCGATCGCTCGGCGCGCCGGGGATTCCGGCCGCGTTTCCGATCAGGTCACCGACCGCCTGCTGGCCCGCATCGCCTCGGGCGAGTGGGCGCCGGGGCAGCGTCTGCCGGGCGAGCGCCAACTGGCCGAGGACATGGGGGTCAGCCGCGTTTCCGTGCGCGCCGCGCTGCAGACGCTGAAAACCCAGGGGTTCATCGACGCGGTTCAGGGGGGTGGAACCCGGGTGGTGTCCAATGCCCAGTGCATGGACCCCGGGTTGGCCCAATTGGTGCGGGTCAACCAGGACAACCTGGCCGACCTGGCGGAAATCCGGGGAATCCTGGAAATGTGGGCGGTGCGCCGTGCCGCCGAGAACGCCACGCCGGAAAACATCGCCGAACTCGCCGAGATCATGGAGGCCACCGAGGCCGACATCAATCGGGGCAAGCACAAGGCGGAAAACGACATCCGCTTCCACCTGACTATCGCCAAGGCGTCGGGCTCGGCCATCTATATGCACCTGATGGGGCTGTTCCGCGGCATCCTGCACGAGATGCTGGATTATCACCGCTACGAGATGTTCTCGAGCGAAGAGGACGACCACACCATCCTGGCCCATCACCGCGCCATTTTCGAAGGCATCCGCGGCCACGATCCCCATGGGGCCGAGCGGGCCATGCAGACCCATCTGGGCTGGGTGGTGACCCGCTACCGCGAGCAGCAGCTGGCCCGCCGGCACGCCAACCCGGCCTGAGGTCCGTGCTTTCCCCATAGGTAATACGCCGACCTGTCACCAGGGCGCGGTAGGCGGTTTGCTCTTCCTCTGCTATGGTGCCGCACTTCATCCGAAGGCCTGTCATCCGAAGGAAGAATCCGCGATGCGAAGAACAAGAAACGCCAAGATCATCGCCACGCTGGGGCCCGCAAGCTCCACCCCGCAAGCGATCGAGGGCTTGTTCGTCGCCGGAGCCGATGTGTTCCGGCTGAATTTCAGCCATGGCAGCTATGCCGACCATCAGGCTCGCTATGACGACATTCGCGAGCTGGAAAAGCGCGTGCGCCGTCCGATCGCCGTGCTGGCCGATCTGCAGGGACCCAAGCTGCGCGTGGGCAAGTTCGAAGGCGGCAAGGTTCATCTGGAAAGCGGCGCCCAGTTCCGCTTCGACCTGTCGCCCGAGCTGGGCAGCGCCGCCCGCGCGCCGCTGCCCCATCCCGAGGTGTTCGCCGCGCTGACCCAGGGCACCGAATTGCTGCTGGACGACGGACGCCTGCGCATGCGGGTGGAAAAGCATGGCGCCGACTTCGCCGACGTGCGGGTGCTGGTGGGTGGCGATTTGTCGAACCACAAGGGCGTCAACGTTCCAAACGCCTTCCTGCCGATCTCGCCGCTGACGGAAAAGGACAAGGCCGATCTGGATTTCGCCGTTGCCATGGGCGCCGACTGGATCGCGCTGTCGTTCGTGCAACGTCCCGAGGACGTGGCCGAGGCCCGCCGCCTGATCGCGCAAAAGGTGGGCAGCCGCGTACGCCTGTTGTCCAAGCTGGAAAAGCCCCAGGCCATCGAGCATCTGGAAGAGATCATCGAGATGTCCGACGCCATCATGGTGGCGCGTGGCGATCTGGGCGTGGAATGTCCGCCCGAGACGGTGCCGATCCTGCAAAAGCGCATCGTCAAGGCCTGTCGCGCCGCCGGCAAGCCGGTGGTGGTCGCCACCCAGATGCTGGATTCCATGGTTCATTCCCCGGCGCCGACGCGGGCCGAGGCGTCCGACGTCGCCACCGCCATCTATGACGGCGCCGACGCGGTGATGCTGTCGGCGGAAACCGCCGCCGGCGACTATCCGGTGGACGCGGTGACCATGATGGACCGCATCATCAACCGGGTCGAACGGGACGAGCACTATCGCCTGATCATCGACGCCTCGCGGTCTGCGCCCGAGACCACCACCCGCGACGCCATTTCTGCCGCCGCCCGCCAGGTGGCGCAAACGCTGAACTGCGCCGCCGTGGTGACCTTCACCTCGTCGGGCTCGACCACCCTGCGCTCGGCGCGCGAGCGTCCGGAACAGCCCATCATCAACCTGACCTCGGACATGGAAGTGGCCCGCCAACTGGCGCTGGTGTGGGGCGTCCATTCCGTGCTGACCGCCGAAGTGCGCAGCTTCAGCGAAATGGTGCAGAAGGCCTGTCGCGCGGCGCAACGCGAGGGCTTCGCCAAGGTGGGCGACCGCATCGTCATCACCGCCGGCGTGCCCTATGGCTGTTCGGGCACCACCAACATCCTGCGCGTCGCCGAAATCGACGACGGCGGCGAAGTGATGTGATCGACGCTGGGGGCCGTGCCTGAGGCACGGCCCCCATGCCTTTGGAAACAATGACATCGGTGACGGCGCACGCATGCGCGGGGGCATCCCCGCGCGTGGCGGGCGGGCTGTTGCCTTGGGGATTTGGCGAAAAAAAGGTTCATCACGGAATTCCGGGGAACTTGCCTTCAACGTCATCGCCGGGCTTGACCCGGCGATCCACGTGTTTCCGCGAAAAGTCTATTGGCAACAATGGGTGGGGCGTCCGCACGTGGATGCCCGCGTCAAGCGCGGGCATGACGGCGTCCGGGACGGTAATGGGGCGTTTCCCGCCTCCCCGCGAATGCGTGAAGAACCAAAAAAAAGACCGCTCGCCGATTGGGGGGGGAGGGGGCGAGCGGTCTGGGAAAGTTCTCTTAGAGAGGGAGGCTGACCTTCGGGGAAGATCAACATCTGAAGGAAACATTAGCCGCTGGCGGGCCTTCTGTCAAATGATTTTAATATCAGTTCTCAGAATGGCCGGCGCCGTTCAGATTCCCTTGTCGTCGGCCAGTCCCAGAACGCTGGTCAGCATTTCTTCGATCACCTGCCGATCCAGGTCGCGGGTGATGAAGACGATGCGGGTGTGATGGTCGTCGTCGGGCCATTGGGGCAGCGTGGCCGGCGGGTGGAACACGTGCTGCACGCCGTGGATGGCCAGCGGTTTGTCGCTTTCCCTGGCGTTGACGATGCCCTTGATGCGCAACAGGTTCTCGCCGCGTTGGGCGATCAGCAGTTCCAGCACGAAGGCCAGCGCCGGCCAGCTTACCGGTTCGGCGCGGGTGAAGACGAAGGCCTGAACGCGGGCGTCGTGGCGGTTGACGTCGTGCTGGTGGTGGCTGTGATCGTCGGCGATGCCCATCTTGCGGTCGCGTTCGCGGCGCATGTCGGCATAGGCCTCGGCGTTCAGCCATTTATGAACGTCGGGGATCTTGTCGGAATCGTTGAACAGGCCGGCATCCAGCACCTCGCGCGGGTCGACGGCGCCATTGACCACGCGCACCAGCCGGGCGCCGGGGTTCAGGGTCTGCAGGCGGGCGTGCAACACCTCGACGGCGGTGTAGTCGGCGATGTCGCTTTTGGTCAGGATCAGGCGGTCGGCCACCGCCACTTGCTTGATCGCTTCGTCGTGGTTGTCCAGCGTCTTGGCGCCGTTGACCGCATCCACCGTGGTGACGATGCCATCCAGGCGATAGCGGCTGGACAGCAGCGGATCGGTCATCAGGGTGTGGATGATGGGGGCGGGGTCGGCCAGCCCGGTGGTTTCGATGACCACGCGGTTGAATTCCGGCACCTCGCCCTTGACCCGCTTCAGGAACAGGTCGCGCATGGCGTTGACCATGTCGCCGCGCACGGTGCAGCACAGGCAGCCCGATTGCAGCAGCACGATATCCTCGGCCACATGCTGGACCAGCAGATGGTCCAGGCCGACGGCGCCGAATTCGTTGATCAGCACCGCCGTCTCGCCCAGTTCGGGCTGTGCCAGCAGGTGGTTGAGCAGAGTGGTCTTGCCGCTGCCCAAAAAGCCGGTCAATACGGTGACGGGAAGGGTGTCGCTCATTTTCCGTACAGCTCCTCGGGCGAGATCCGGACCTCTTCCACCACCTTCAGCCCGTCGGCGCGGGCGGCGGTGTAAAAGCAGGTGCGGCGGCCGGTGTGGCAGGCCACGCCGTCCTGGTCCACCTTGATCAAAATGGTGTCGCCGTCACAATCGATCAGGAATTCCTTGAGCATCTGCTGCTGGCCCGAGGTCTCGCCCTTGCGCCACAGCCCCTTGCGCGAGCGCGAGTAGTAACAGACGCGCCCGGTGGCCAGCGTCTCGGCCACCGCCTCGCGGTTCATCCACGCCATCATCAGCACTTCGCCGGTGTCGTATTGCTGGGCGATGGCGGGCACCAGCCCGTCGGCGTTGAAGGTGATGGCGGCCAGGGCGGCGGCGGCGTCGGTCATGGGAATGCTCCGGATTGGACTGGCGTTTCTATAGATCATTTTGCCGCGAGACACGATGCCAAGCCGTCGGCCAACCGGGTCATCAGCGTAAAATAGAGATCTGGGCCGGGGGCGATGTCCGCCCCTTGGGGATCAAGAACGCCCTCGCGCGCGCCGGCCGAATCCGCCAGGGTGCGCACCACCGGCGCCGGGAATTGTGGCTC
>DATGXU010000207.1:0-10488 GCA_035298685.1 Magnetospirillum sp.
GCCGAAAAAGAATGGACCATGCCCGCACGGGAATGGAACATGGCCAAGGCCCAGTGCGCCATCCAATTCGGCGAGCGTTTTACTCAGGCCATGATGCGATGATCAACCGCCCGCCCGTACACGGAATTCCTGACAGTCCCCAGGCCGCGTCACACAAATTTTTTTCCAGGGTCAGCCATACATGCTGGACAGTTATGCGAAGGGCATAAGCATCCCCGTCGAGCCTCTCGGTGATTTCTTGCCCTTCTTGGTTAAGCTGAACAAGCAAGTCGAACCAGATCGCTCGCCTTCTGCCTTGCCTTGCAAACCTGCCACGACCCGCCGGCTTACGGCGGAGAATCCACTCGAAGCCGTCCTCACGCGGCTTCACCAGTTTACGAGCGTCCGTCTGGCCGCGCGTGTGGTTGAGCGACGCGCCGCAACGAAAGGGATTACGCTTCCACCCGAGGTAGTTGCGAGCAAGGCAACAGGAATAGCTTACTCAATGCGAAGCGCCCTTGACTACACGTCTGCATCCTCAACTGACAGGCTGAATAAACGTGTCCTTGGACTTTATTATGGGACAATGGCTTTCGCTCAAGCGGAAATGTTGGCATCCCCTTTGGGGCCGATTGACCTGGATGAGGTAGAGGGCATGACCAAGCAGGGGCATGGCCTCTGGACGCTTGCCGGGCCGAGTGACACACTTGCGGATCTTCGCGTAGGAGTTTTGGCGAGCGGCTTCTTGCCGCAATGGCTGAGTTTTCTAGGGCATGACACCGCAGGATTTCCAAAGAAGAAGCCTCGGAGCATAGGCGATCTCGGAGCGATGCCCCAAGGCATGGTTTGCTCTCTACGCGACCTTCTCGCTTCGATGCCTGAAATTGATGATCTTTTTGCCGAAGTGTGTGGCGGTTCTCCTGGCTGGGTCATCCCTGTTTACGACAGCACAACGAACGGGATTAGGACCGCAAACTCGACCGGCAAGAAAGCAGACAGTACTTATGGTTTATTCATCGACCGCTCGGGTTTGATCACAGTGGAGATGTTGCGAAATGCGGGCTGGCCACTAGCGGAGATTGAGCGTATCCCCGATGGGGAGGGAGCTGGCATTACGTTCCGGGCACGTGTTGACCACGTCGGGCATGATATTTGGTGGAAGGTGCTTCCCACGCACTCATCGCCATTCGGGCCCAAGACCACGCTCATTCTTCCAACCGTCGGCGGAATTCGTGAATACAGGGTTATTGCGGCGACGACCCTCTATGCCTTGTCAATTATGGCACGCTATCTGCCGAGCGCTTGGCGTCGAATGGAGGGGGGCGACGAAGATCATTATTTCGCAATGATCAGAGCTGCCGTCGATGTTTGGACACGCATCCTTCCTGAGGAGTTTCTGCAAAGCATTGCGGACGAGGCAATCCATACGACGCAGCCGGGGAGCCTCTTCAGCTAAGGTTTTGGAGCGGGTCAGGAGTGGCGGTTAACCGCGACTCCCTTCTCCGAAGCAGCCGGACCGGGATCCGGCGCACCCATATGCGGCGGATCCGTCGCTCAAGCAGTATCGTCAGTTTCCGGTTCCCCATCAAGGATCAGACGCCATTTGACGTTACGGGCGTGCCCGATCTTTTCCACCGCTCCGACTTTGCGGAGATCGTGGAGGGAGATCAGGATGCGTTTAACGAAATCCAACCGTTGCCGACGATCTGCCTTAGGGTCCAACCCCTTGTCCCGCATCGCCCGCTCCGCGATGTCGTTGGCACAGACGATCTCCCTTTCGCGGAGCATGTCGTAGCAGCGCCTGGTGATCTCGTTCCGGCCGAAATAGGTTGACCGTTTCGGTATTCGGCCCTTGGTCGGAATGTCCTCGGGCAGCAGGCCGAACAGCCGCAGCACGGCGTCGACATGGAACAGATCCGCCTGGAGGCGGTCCAGTTCCTGCTGGAGGTCTATGATCCGGCCAGCGATTGCCGACCGCTTGTCGCGTAAGCTGGAGAGAGTAGTGGTGTCGCTCATGTCCCCGAACTTAGGGGAAAACGGCGCCACCCGTCATTTTCCGGGTGGTGGCGTTTGCTACATAATGCCGCAATCTTTTCCCTGTTCTTTCAAAGACTTACGCCGAAAGCACCTTGGAATCAGGCTGGCACAATCTTTGCGCAGTCCGAGGTGTTTCTGCCCATGGCGACCATCCGTAAGCGGAATGGAAAGGGGCGTGACGCTTTAGAAATATCGGACAAGGCGGAATGACGCGTTGGTCGTTCGGCTCTGGCTGCCGTACACCGAGGTGTCGCGGCCGAGGGTGCCTCCGGCAAGGATTTCCGTGGTCCACTGGTCGGACCAATAATAGGTGGCGGAGACCTGGCCCATCAGCGATCCGTCATACAGGTTCACCAAGGAAAATGCCGACAGTTCCAGCCGGGGGATGAAGGCATCGGTCCAGGCAACTCGGGCGAAGGCGTGGTGGCGAGTGAAGGGCACTTGCTCTGATTTGGCATAGGCGCGGTCGTACCATTGAAGTTCGTTGACGGGCAGGGACTGGGTTGCGAGCGACCCCACCTTCCACCAATCGTGCCATTCCGCGCGCGAAAGGCCGGCGCCATGATAAATGTATTCGAGGTTCAGCGTGACCTTGGCCGTGCTGGTCCACGATCCGCCCACCACCGCATCCTGATAAAAGCTTTTTCCGTCGTCCGGTTGCGACAGCCCCGCCAGTGCCCCCAATCGATCCAGGCTGCCGGTCCGGGCGCCATAGGCGCGGGCGCGGGCCGACACGTTGGTGCCACGGCCACCCGCCCATTCCCCATACACAACCGTGGCCTCGCCGACTGCATGGGACAGGGTGGCGCCCAGACGGGTTTCCGACTCGTCATGATAGAGCAGCACCTGGGGGCTGAGATCGTCGGCCTGGTTGAGGCTGGCGCTTAGCAGCATGCGGGTCGTGCCGTTCGTCCGCCCCCATTCAGGATTGAAGGCCGGGTGCTGCTGGTCGTCGATGGGCGTTTCCGGCGCCAGCCTGGGCGCCAAAAGGATCGAGGCCGCGCCCGTTTCGCCCACCCACTGAACACGGGCCATCACCGTGCCCAACCGGTTCTCGCGCAGGACCGACGGGTCCTGTGACGCCTGATCCACCAACGTATGGGCGCGCAGGAAATCCACCGGGTTGAAGCCCATGGCGACGCCGTTGCGGACGTTGATTCGCCCCATGTCCACATATGTTCCGGGCGTCGGCGCCCAGGTGACGAACGCCTCGCGCAGGTCATTGCGCAGGGTGCGGCTGGACACGGTGTCGGCATCGTTCTGGAACGACAGGTTCAGGCGGTCGCTGACCGAGGCGCGGATCTCGCGTCCCAGGTTCCATCCGCCCCGCACGTCCAAGCTTGTGCGATTGGCCGTATCGGGGGAATTGGGGGAATTCGCCGGAACGGGCACGACGAGATTGTGGCGGTAACGATCCAGCGACGTGGCGTTTTCCACGCTGACGCGCAGGGCTTCGCGCCAGTCCGCGCGCGCAGTCTCGGCGTCCCCTGGGATTTCGGGCGGCACGAAATCCAGGGCGTCGGCTGGTTGGGCGGTCGCCGGTGCGGGGGCCAGATGGCACGCCAGCAACAGGGCGGCCGTCAAGGCGCACGCCCGCATCATTCGGCCTCAAGGTGCGGAAGGAAATCGCGCTGGAACCATGCTTCGGGGATGTCCTGGAAACGATAGTCCGTGAAGGTCATGATGGTGACCTGCTTGGGGTCGATGGCATCGATGATCACCGTTTCGGTCGGCCGTACGTTGCCCAGCTGCATCTGGTACTTGCGGAAGAAGACCAGCTTCAGCATGCGGCCGCTGTCGGAGTAATAGATGCCTTTGATGGGATTATAGGTCTCGCGCTCCACCCAATATTCGATGCGATTGTAGACCGCGCTTTCGCTGATGGCAGTCAGGTTCAGGTGCCAGCAGTCCCGGTCACTGCGGGCGGAATCCTTGATGGTTTCCTCACCCACCAGGGTGCCGCTGTAGTCCTTGGCCAGATTGACGGTCAGCACGTCGCCGTTGGAACTTTGCCCCATCAGCCGCTGCTGTAGGGAAAGCCGCACGGACGCCTTGGACGCCCCGTCGTAGAACCACAGCCGGGAATTTTCCATCAGCATCAGCTTGCCGCGATCCCGGGGAGGAGCAAGGAAACGGATCAGGTTCTTGAACTGGCCGGTGTCCGAATCGAGTTTGGCGAAGATCAGCAGTTCCGTGCGCCCCTGGGGCTGGCCCTCCACGTATTCCACCAAGGTGTTGGTGAGCCGGAACGGGCGGCCGGGATTGCGCACCCGGTCGGCCGCTTCCAGCATCTCCTGGGCCGTCGGCGAGGCCGCCATGGCCGGCAGGCTAAGCTGACCGCACATCAGAACGGCCACCATCGCGAGAACGCGCCGCAGCACCCGCGCCGGAGGATGTGGGCTGGCGTCAGACATGACGCAGGGCATCGACCACCTCCATGCGGGCGGCATGACGGGCCGGCAACAGGGCGGCCAGGGTGGCCAGCGCCACCAGGCCCATCCAGGTTCCGGCCACCAGGAGCCCCTGCCCGTCCAGCATGAGTTTGAGAGGGATGGGGCGCGGAGAGATGGGCGGCGTCCACGTCAGCCCCAGCCGGTTGACCATGAAGATGACCACCACCGCGCCCACCAGCCCCATGGAGGCGCCGGCGGCTCCCAGCACGCCACCCTCGGCAAGGAATTGGTTGCGAATGCCCGCCCGGCGCACCCCCATGGCACGCAATGTGCCGATCTCGTTGATGCGCTCCATCACGCTCATGCTCATGGTGTTGACCACCGAGAACATGACGATGACGCCGATGATCACGGCGATGAACGAGAAGATGGTCACGAACATGCCGATCACCCCTTTGTAGATGGGCACCAGTTCGGTGAAGTCGCGGACTTCCAGGTCCAGCCCCTGGCGCTGGAACAGCGTCGCCAGCCGCTGGCGGACCCGATCCATGTCGTGGGTGCTGTGGAGCTGCAGCACGATCCCGGTCACCTTTGGCGCGCTCCTGCCATACAGCAGCTTTTGCGCCAGGCTCAGGTGCATGCCGACATAGGAATCGTCCAGTTCCTTCAGCCCCTGGACCTCTACGCCGCCGACGAACAGGCTGACCACGTTGGGCGCCCCTCCCACGGTGGCGGCCAGCACATCGATCCGGGGCAGGCCGGCATGCACGGGATCGGCTTCGCCGGGGGGCAGCAATTCGCTGAAATCCTCGCCCGACGGGGCGCCGTCGACCCGCTGGCGGCGGGGGGGAGGTGCGCGGCAGCCCGACACTCCGGTGGCTTCGCACAGCCCCAGCATGCGGGCGAGGCCGGAGCCGATCAGCCCCAGCGCGGGGTCGTCGTCCGCCAGCAGGGCCGAGGTCGGAACGGGAAGTTCCACCCGGTACTCGTTCCATTGCCGCATGCGCTTCTGGTCGGCCGGGACCACGCCCACCCCCATCACCGTCCTGGAGGTGTCGATACGGAAATTGCCGGCGATGCCGTACAGGGTGACCACCGGGCTGGCCACGCGGATGGCGGCTTTCAATTCGTCGTCCTGGTCCATCAGAGCCATGACCCGGCGATGGTCGGAAATGCCGTATGCGGCGGGATTGCCCGTCCCGAATTCGAAATATCCGGTCTGGAACACCGACAGATGTCCCAGCTTGCGGATCATCAAGGTCTCGTAGCCGGCGACCATGTTGGCGATGAAGGCTCCGAACACCAGCAAGGCCATGGCGCCCACGGCGATGGTCGACAGGGTCATTGCCGAGCGGCGCGTATTGCGGCGGATGTTGCGCAGCGCGATCTTCAGGATCATGGGGCGGAGTCCAGAGAATGACGCTCGACCAATTGCCCGTCGCGGATGACGAATTTTTCCTCGGCGTGGCGGATCAAGTTGGGGTCGTGGGTCGAGAAGATGAACGTCGCCGCGTTGGCCGCCTGCATCCGCCGCATCAGGGCGATGATGGAATCGCCGGTGCGGGAATCCAGGTTGGCGGTGGGTTCGTCCGCCAGAATGATGGCGGGTTCCTTGACCAGGGCACGGGCGATGGCAACCCGCTGCTTCTGCCCGCCGCTCAGCTGGTTGGGGCGGTGCCGGCACTGGTCGGCCAGATCCACCGCTTCGAGCATGGCCATGGCCCTCTCGCGCCGCTCGGCCGCCCCCATGCCCAGCAGCAACAGGGGATGCTCGACGTTTTCATAGGCGGACAGCACCGGCACCAGGCTGAAATGCTGGAAGATGAAGCCGATATGGGCGGCCCGGAAATCGGACAGGGCATCGTCGTCCAGCGTGCCAACGTCCTGGCCGCACGCCTCCACCACGCCTGAACTGGCGCGGTCGATGCAGCCCATCAAATTGAGCAAGGTGGTTTTTCCGCTGCCCGAAGGGCCGATGATCACCGAGAACCGGTGGTAGGGGATGTCCAAGCTGATGCCGTTCAGGGCGGTGACGTTCAGTCCCTCGGCGTCGAACACCTTGCCCACGCCGCGCAGGCGAAGGGCCAGCCCCTGATGTTCCCCGGCCCCAGGCGAGCGCCGGGCGCCGCTCATGGCCGGGCCTCCAGGTAGTCCTCGATCATGGAGCGCGTGCCCAGTATGGCATGCTTGAGCACATTGGCCCGGACAGCGGGGATGTCGTTGGTGACGTAAAGGGTCACGGGCTCGCCCCAGCGACTTTGGAACACGCGCTCGGTGCGGGTGAACCCCAGGGCCTCGATCATCTTGTGGGTGGCCGGAACACACAGCGCGGCGGCGCCGGTGTGACCGCCCGTTTCCAGATACTTGATCATTCCCACCGTCAGGCACGCCATCAGGCCCAGGTCGTGGCGATGGTGGCGGTGTGTGATGATCTCGGAAATCTCCACCGAATTGTCGGGCTCGCGCAGGAAAGGCCGGGGATCGACGTAGTAGTCCATGGCGAAGCCAAGGGCGGTGGGGCGGATGAACCGCACCATTCCGACCAACCGGCTGTCCCGATGCCGGCAGATCAGGTAGTCGCTGGCGTCCTCGTGCTGGTCCAGCACCGAGGCCGCCGGCGAGCCCCGATCCTCCCGGAAGCGGTTCCACCGGCACAGGAAGTCGTATCGCAGTTGCAGCACCTCTTCCCGGTGTTCCGGCGCCGCCATCCCGGTGTTGGCGAGTTGGGATTTCACGAAAATCATCGGGGCTTCCTCTGGGCTGGTGGCGAGGGCTTACAAGGCGACGGCCGCCTCGTAGGCGCTGCGAACCGAGGTGGTGATGTTGTCGCCGCTCTGGCCGGCACCGCCGACCAGGGTGTAGGGCAACCCAATCCGTTCCAATCCATCCAGCAGCGCGCGGTCCAGTTCCTGGCCGATGGCGAGGACCACGGTTGCAGCGGGAATCGCCGCCTGCGCGCCGGACCTGTGCTGGTAATGCACTTGTCCGGAGCGCAGGCCCAGCAGGGTTGCGCCCTTGACCTGGGCGACGCCGAGATGTTCGATTTCCCGCAGCAATCCCCAACGGGTGGTGGCCCCCACCTTGGGGGCCAGCTTGCCTTCCGAGCGTTGCAGGATGGTCACCTGGCGCCGGCGAACATCGGCGCCCGCAAGCAGGCGCGCCGCCTCCGCCGCCGGCAGGTTCGCCCGCAGGTAGCGTTCGGACTCTTCCATCACGCCGGGCCGGGCCGCCAGATACAAGGAAACGTCCAGGGCGATGCCGCCGCCGCCCACCACCACCACCGGATAAGCCACCGGCAGGTCGTGGCGCAGCAAATCCTCATAGCCCACCACCGCCACGCTGCCGTCGCTTGGCACCTCCAACGTCCTCGGCCGGGTTCCGGTGGCGACGAAGACGTGGTCGTAGCCCTGGGCGGCCAAGGCCTCTGGTTCCGCCTTCCGGCCCAGGCGCAACTCGACCCCCAGCCGGGGCAGGACATCCTCGAAATGGGCGACGGTGCGCAGGAACTCGTGTTTGCCGGGAATGCGCGCCGCCAAAAGCAACTGCCCGCCAAGCCGGGCGCGCTGCTCGATCACATCGACCCGATGCCCCCGCCGTGCCAGCGTGGCCGCCGCCGTCAAACCGGCGATGCCGGCGCCGACCACCGCAATATTGAGGGGCCGCGCCGCCGCCTCCATCCGGCCTTCGCCAGGGGTGGCGCATTGGGGATTAAGGGTGCAGCCCACCTCTTGGCCGAACAGAGCCTTGTCGAGACAGCTCTGGTTGCAGGCGATGCAGGTGTTGATGCTGTCGAAGGCGTTGGCGCGGGCCTTGCCAACGAATTCCGCGTCCGCCAGCAGCGGCCGGCCCACGGCAACCATGTCCGCCACGCCTTCCAGCAACAACGCTTCCGCCAGGCGGGGATCGTTGATGCGGTTGCTGACCGCCACCGGCATGGCGCCGGCATGGCGCTTTATGAAATGGGCGACGGCGGCGAAGCCTGCGGGCGGGACCGAAAGAGCGATGGTCGGCACGGGCGATTCGTGGGTGCCGATGCCCACGTTGACCATGTCCACGCGTTCCTGCCTAGCCATCTCGAGGATGGCCAGCACATCTTCCGAACCGTTGCAGCCGGGCATCAGATCCAAGGCGGGCAGGCGGAAGACGATGGGAAAATCGGCACCGGCCCGCTCGCGGCAGGCACGCAGCACCAGCCGCGCGAAGCGCATGCGGCCGTCGATATCGCCGCCCCATCCATCCTTGCGCAGATTGATGTGGCGAGCCAGGAACTGATGCAGCAGGAAGCCCTGGCTGCCCACCACTTCGATGGCGTCGTAACCCGCTTCCCGCGCCCTGCGCGCCGCCTGGCCGAAATCCGCGATCGTTGCCAGAATGTCGTCCTCGCCCAGCGCGGCGGGCCGGAACACGTTGTTGCCCGCCCGGCCCGGCGACGGCGCGACCAGATCGCGATGAAAGGCTTCGCGCCCGAAATGGACCAGTTGCAGGGCGATCAGGCCGCCTCGGGAATGAACCGCCTGTGTAATGGCGCGATGTTTGGAAATGGTGTCGTCGTGCTCGATGGAAAAACCGTCGGCCATGGGCCGGCCGACCCGGTTGGGGCTGCATCCGCCGGCCAGCAGCAAGCCGGCGCCGCCATTGGCGCGCACCTTGTGGAAATGGGCCATGGCGGCGAAGGGATCGGGCCGTTTCTCGAAGCCCAGATGAAGCCCGTTCATGAACACCCGGTTCGGCAGCTCGAGGCCGTTCAGGCGGATGGGACTGAACAGGGTGCGCAACGATGGGGACGGATGCGGGGACGGCATTGGAAGAAGGCGCGCCTAGACGGACAGCCCGCCGTCGACCGTCAATACCTGACCGGTCATGTAGCTGGCGGCGGGCGAGCACAGGAACCGGACCACCTCGGCGATCTCCTCGGGACGGCCGATGCGGCGCATGGGGATCAGTTCCTTGGTAATGCGGTCGAGAATGTCGCGCATGGCCGGCGTCTGCGGCAGCATCTCGGTATCGACGAAGCCGGGCGCGACGGCGTTGACGCGAATGTTGAAAGGGGCCAACTCGCGGGCCAGGCTGCGGGTCATGGACACCACCGCCCCCTTGGACGCGGCATAGTTCGCCTGCCCCATCTGGCCGCGCAGCGCCGACAACGAGGAAACGTTGACGACCACACCGGCCTTGCGGGCGATCATGGTGCCGACGGCCGCGCGGGTGCAATAGAACGTGCCGTTGAGGTTGGTGCCGATGACGTCCGACCACGACCGGTCGTCCATGGTCACCAGCGGCATGTCCTTCAGGATGCCGGCATTGTTGACCAGCGTGTGTATCCAGTGCCCGCTCTTGCGGATTTCACCCATGGCGGCATCGACGGCGGCGGAATCGGCCACGTCGAACCGGATCGGACGGGCGGTCCCGCCGGCAGCGCCGATCTCGTCGCACAGGCTGGTTGCCGCCGCCTCGTCGCTGCGGAAGTTCACGAAGACCGGGACGCCCGCCTGGGCCAGGCTGCGGCAGATAGCCCGCCCGATACCCCGGCCGCCGCCAGTCACCAACACCGCTTTTGTCCGCATGACAGGGAACTCCGCCAAAGGGGAAGGTCAGGCCGCCGCCAGGCCCAGGAAAGCGAAGCCGCCGTCCGGGTCCAGGGCCGACACCAGGGCGCGCTTGACGGCAAGGGCAGGATTGCCGACGACCACATTCAGCGAGGTGTCGAGGGCCGCCCCCGGGGTGGGCAGCACCGTTCCGCCGCGCACCGCCTCTGCCGCCACCGCCGCCTGAAGGGCGCTGGACGCCGCTTCCGCGTCGCCGGTAAGGGCGCGGCAGGCGGTTACCGCAGGGGCGTGACCGGAACGGTCGCTCAAATGGCGCAACAGGGCGCTTTCCTGAAGATCGACCGGAAGCCCGGCACCGGTGGCGCCGCTGCTGACAAGATCGACATGCGGCCAATCAAGCCCACATCGGGGCAGCAGGTGTTGCTCCAGCCGGTTTGCCATGTCGGCCAAGGTGGTTCCCGGCCGCCACCGTCCCACGGTGGCGCCGGTGACCCGGGCCAGCGGCTGGCGGCCGCGCGCGCGCGCGTTTTCCA
>DATGXU010000208.1:0-10893 GCA_035298685.1 Magnetospirillum sp.
GGCGCTGCCGCCGCTGCCGTCGCAACCGGTGCCGCCGCCCGGCGGGTCGCTGCTGGGTCCGACCGTCGCCCCCAGCCTGCCGCCCGAGCCGGTTCCGGGCGCCCAGGCCGGCATGCTGCCCGCCCCCTTGCCCATGGCGCCCGCCGCGCGCCTGGCCGACAAGGAGGAAGTGCGAGCGGCGCTGCTGGTGCCGCTGTCGGGTCCGCAGGCGGCCCTGGGCCAGGCCATGTCCAACGCCGCCCAGCTGGCGCTGTTCGAGGTGGGCGACAAACGTTTCAACCTGATCCCGCTCGACACCCGGGGCACCGCCGACGGGGCCGCCGCCGCCGCCGGCCAGGCCATGGCCCAGGGTGCCGACATCGTGCTGGGTCCGCTGTTCTCGCCAGAGGTCAAGGCGGCGGCCCCGGTGGCGCGCGAACACGGCGTGCCCATGGTGGCCTTCACCACCGACCGCAACGCGCTGGGCAACGGCGTCTATACGTTGGGCTTCCTGCCCGGATCGCAGGTGGCGCGCGTGGTCGGCTATGCCCGGGCGCAAGGCAAGGAACGCTTCGCCCTGCTGGCGCGCTCGGACGACTACGGCCGCGCCGTCGCCGATGCCTTCCGCGCCGCCGTGCCGGCCCAGGGCGGCCAGGTGGTCAAGGTGGAATATTATGACCCGCAGGCCCCCGATCTGACCCCGGCGGTGCGCCGCCTGACCGACGCCGACCAGCGCGGCCGCGGCAAGGGCAAGGAAACCAATCAGGCCACCGGGCCGGTGGCCTTCGACGCGGTGATGATTCCCGACGAAGGCACCCGTCTGCGCTCGCTGGCCTCGCTGGTGACCTATTACGACGTCAATCCCGAGCAGGTGGCCTTCATGGGCACCCTATTGTGGGACGATCCCCGGCTGGCCAACGAGCCGTCGCTGCAGGGCGGGCTTTATCCGGCGGCGCCGGTGGCTGCCCATCAGGAGTTCGAAGCCCGCTACGGCAAGGCGTTCGGCCCCCTGCCCGGTCGCTTGGGCGGCATCGCCTCGATCGCCTATGACGCCACCGCCCTGGCCGCCATCCTGGCGCGCCAGCCGCAGGGCGACTATTCCGCCGCCGCCCTGACCAACCCCACCGGCTTCGCCGGCGTGGACGGCGTATTCCGCCTGTCGCCCGACGGCACCTCGGAACGCGGCCTCGCCGTGCGCCAGATCACCGCCGCCGGCCCGCGCGAGGTCAGCCCGGCGCCCGGCACCTTCGCCGTGCCGGGGCAGTGAGCCGTACTGGCATGATTTCAAGAAAAAGGCCCTTCCCCCGTCACCGGGAGAAGGGCCTTGCCTCAGGCGGCCAGGGAAGGCGCGAAGATTACTTCTTCGCCTTCTTCTCGGCCTTCTTGATGGCATTCTCGATGATCTCGGAGGCCTTTTCCGGGCCGCCCCAGCCGATCACCTTGACCCACTTGCCCTCTTCCAGATCCTTGTAGTGAGCGAAGAAGTGCTCGATCTGCTGGATCAGGGTGGCGGGCAGGTCGGTGTACGACTTCACGTCGTCGTAGAAGGGGTGCAGCTTGGGATGGGGCACGGCGAGGATCTTCTCGTCGTGGCCGGCCTCGTCCTCCATCAGCAGCACGCCGATCGGGCGCGAGCGCATGACCGAACCGACGGCGACGCCATGACGGCCCACCACCATCACGTCCACCGGGTCGCCATCGTCCGACAGGGTGTGCGGAACGAAGCCGTAATTGGTGGGGTAGTACATGGCGGTGTGCAGGAAGCGGTCGACGAACATCGCGCCCGATTCCTTGTCGATCTCGTACTTCACCGGATCGCCCTTCAGCGGGATCTCGATGATGACGTTGATGTCGTTCGGCGGGTTCTTGCCGATGGGGATCTTCTTAATGTCCATGGTTCTTATGATCCTTGTTCTTTGGTCAGGACGACCTCCGGTTCCACATACTGGAATCCGCGGTCGCGCGCCACTGCGGCGTGAGTCACCTGGCCGCGATGGACGTTGAGGCCCGCGCGCAGATGCGGGTCCTCGGTAGCCGCGCGGACCCAGCCCTTGTCGGCCAGGGCCAGCACGAAAGGAAGCGTTGCGTTGTTGAGCGCGAAGGCCGAGGTGCGCGCCACCGCGCCCGGCATGTTGGTGACGCAGTAATGCACCACGCCCTCGTCCACATAGGTGGGCTGGGCATGGGTGGTCGGGCGGGCGGTTTCGAAACAGCCGCCCTGGTCGATGGCCACGTCCACCACCACCGAGCCCTTGCGCATGCCGCCCACCAGCTTGCGCGACACCAGCCGGGGCGCCGCCGCGCCGGGCACCAGCACGGCGCCCACCACCACGTCGGCGTCCAGCACGTGGTGTTCGATGGCGTTCAGGTTGGCGTAGGCGGTCTGCACGCGGCCGCGGAACAATTCGTCCAACTGGGCCAGGCGGGCCAGCGACTTGTCCAGCACGGTGACCCGCGCCCCCAGGCCGACGGCCATGCGCGCCGCGTTGGTGCCGACCACGCCGCCGCCCAGAATGGTCACATGGCCGGGCGGCACGCCGGGCACGCCGCCCAGCAGCACGCCGATGCCGCCCTGTTCCTTTTCCAGGCAATGGGCGCCGACCTGGATCGACATGCGCCCGGCCACCTCGCTCATGGGCGCCAGCAGCGGCAGGCGGCCCATGGCGTCGGTGACGGTTTCATAGGCGATGGCGGTGACGCCGGATTCCACCAGCGCCGCGATCTGCTGGGCGTCGGGGGCCAGATGCAGATAGGTGAACAGAACCTGGCCCTCGCGCAGCATGGCGCATTCGCCGGGCTGCGGCTCCTTGACCTTGACCACCAGGTCGGCCTGGGCGAACACCTCGGCGGCGGTGTCGACGACGCGGGCGCCGACCAAACGGTAAGCGGCGTCGGAACAGCCGATGCCGTCGCCGGCCGTGCTTTCCACCAGCACTTCGTGGCCATGGTGGACCAGCTCGCGGACCGAAGCCGGGGTCAGGCCCACCCGATATTCGTGGCTCTTGATCTCTTTGGGAACGCCGATGCGCATGGGTCACCCGCTCTTTAGAATCACAATACCCCAAATCAGGCGGCACGCAACCTGACGGTATGGTGACATCGGCGTGCCGCCCCCCTGGCCGAAAGTCTACGCCTGCTGCCCGGCCGGTTCCATCGGCAGCTTGCGCATCATCCAGATCAGCAGCAGCAGCGCGGGCACCGTGACCACGGTGGTCAGCAGGAAGAAATCGACCCAACCCAAGGTGTCGGCCAGCAGGCCGCTGGTGGACGCGAACATGGTGCGGCCCACCGCCGTCAGCGACGACAGCAACGCGTATTGAGTTGCGGTGTAGGCGGCGTTGCAGAAGCCCGAGATATAGGCCACCAGCGCCGCGCCGGCCATGCCGGCGGTCAGGTTCTCGGCGGCGACGCACAGCGCCAGCACGCGGATGTCGTGGCCGGACACCGCCTGCAACGCATAGAACAGGTTGCCCGCCGATTGCAGGATGCCGAACAGCAGCAGCGCCCGCATCACCCCCATGCGCACCACCAGGGCGCCGCCGATCATGCTGCCCAGCACGGTGGCGCCGAAACCGAACACCTTGGACACCCAGGCGATTTCCTCGAGGGTGAACTTCAGCTCCACATACAGCGTGTTGGCCATGGCGCCGGCCATGGCCTCGCCCAGCTTGTAGCCGACGACGAAGATCAGCACCACCAGCCAGCCCTGGCGGTTCATGAAATCGGCGAACGGGCAGACCAGCGCGCCGTGCAGCCACGCCGCCACCTGGGCCAGCGGGCCGCGCAGATGGGGGCGGGCGGTCAGATATTCGGCGGCACGGCGCTCGCGTTCGGCGGTGGCGGCGGACACCTTGACGGTGGGCTCGGGGCCGAGCAGGAAAATCAGCATGCCGGGGATCAGCAGGGCGGCCATGGCGGCATAGGCGACGAACCAGCCGAACGATTCCGCCAGATACAACGCCCCGGCTCCGGCCATCAGCATGCCGGTGCGATACCCGGCCAGCGCCGCGCCGGCGCCCGGCCCCTGGTTCTCGCTGTCCAGCACCTCGACGCGATAGGCGTCGATGACGATGTCCTGGCTGGCCGACAGGAAGGCCACCAGCACCGCCAACTGCGCCATGCGGACGAGGTCATGGCTGGGGTCGGTGGCCCCCAGCGCCAGCGTCGCCACCATCAACATGATCTGGATCACAAGTCCCCAGCTGCGGCGGCGGCCCAGCACGCGGGTCAGCACCGGCAGCGGCAGGCGGTCGATCAGCGGCGACCACAGGAACTTGAAGGCATAGGGCGTGCCCACCAGGGCGAAAACGCCGATGGCGGTGCGGCTGATGCCGGCCCCCTTCAGCCAGGCCGACAAGGTGGAAAAGGTCAGCAGCAGCGGCAGGCCGCTGGCGAAGCCCAGCACCAGGACCATCAGTACCCGGCGGTCGAGATAGGCGGCAAAGGCGGCGCGAGCCTGGGCCATGATTCATCCTGGCATGGTTCGGATCGCGCCAGCATAGCCGCAACCGGCGGCGAAATCGTTAATGCCTTCGGCTTTGCCGACGGGAACGCGGTCTCGCGCTAGAATTGCTCCAGCTCGGCGTCCCAATACAGGAAGTCGCGCCAGGATTGGTGCAGATAGTTGGGCGGGAACGAGCGGCCGTTTTCCTGCAGCTCGAAGCTGCTCGGCTCGACCGGCCAGCGCAGCAGGTGCATGCGCGCCTCGCGCGGCATGCGGCAGCCCTTGTGCAGGTTGCAGGGGCCGCAGGCGGCGACCACGTTGGTCCAGCTGGTACGCCCCCCACGCGAGCGTGGGATGACGTGGTCGAAGGTCAGGTCGTGGACCGGCAGCGACGATCCGCAATATTGGCAGGTGAAGCGGTCGCGCAGAAAGACGTTGAACCGGGTGAAGGCCGGCTTGCGCGAGGACGGCACGTATTCCTTCAGCGAGATCACGCTGGGCAGCCGCATGCGCCACGATGGCGAATGGATGATGCGGTCATATTCCGAAACCACGTTCACGCGGTCGGACACCACGGCCTTGACCGCTTCCTGCCATGACCACAGGGACAGCGGCAGATAGCTGAGCGGCCTGAAATCGGCGTTCAAGACCAGGGCGGGATAGCTTTCCAACGCTACCGGTACCCCTTTCTCAAAAGGGCGTCCCTGCAAAATATAGGATTGCCGCAGCGGAATCCACCCCGGCTCGGTTACGGTTCGGGGTCGGCGGCGGCCTCAGCCGTCCCCTTCCAGTCCGAACGCCTGACGCAGGAAGGCGACGGCCAGCGCCAGTCCGGGGCCGTCGATGGAATGGCCCAGGCCGGGCCGGCTTTCCGCCAGCACCGGAATACCCACCGCCGACAGCGATTGTTCGGCATGGGCCAGGCAGGCGGGGTTGACCACCTCGTCCTCGTCGCCGTGGATCAGCAGAACGCGCGGCCGCGAGTGCAACTCGTCGGCCAGCGTCTCGGGCGCCACCACGGCACCGGAAAAGCCCACCACCGCCGCCGCAGCCTTGGCCCGGCGCGGCACCACGTGCAGCGCGGTCATGGTGCCCTGGGAAAATCCCACCACCGCCAACTGGCCGTCGGTCAGGCCGAAGCGGGCCAATTGCTGATCGACATAGGCGTCCACCACCGGCGCCACCGCGCGCACACCCGCCGCCAGCGCGGCCACCGAGCGGTCGGCCAGCGAGAACCACTGGCGGCCGAACGGCGCCATATCATAGGGGAACGGCGCGTCGGGGGCGACGAAGGCGGCGTCGGGCAGGGCCGGCGCCACATAGGGCACCAGGGCCGCCAGATCGTCGCCGTTGGCGCCCACGCCATGCAGCAACACCACCAATTGGCGGGCGGGTCCGCCCGACAGCGGCATGGCCTCGGGGCCGGTCAGGGTGACGGTCATGGCGGGTCCTCCGGTGGCGGCGCGGCAGGGCGCGCGGATACGATGGCCTGATTATGGTATGGTGGCGATCATGCACCAAGCCCCCATCGTCACCCGCTTTGCCCCCAGCCCGACCGGCCGCCTGCATCTGGGCCACGCCCATTCGGCCCTGTTCGCCCGCGAACAGGCCGGCGCCGACGGTCGTTTCCTGCTGCGCATCGAGGATATCGATCCGGTGCGCTGCCGCCCCGAGTTCATCGACGGCATCTTCGAGGATCTGGCCTGGCTGGGCCTGACCTGGGAGCTGCCGGTGCGGCGCCAGTCCGAGCATCTGGACGATTACCGCGCCGCCCTGGCCCGGCTGGACGCCATGGGCCTGCTTTATCCGTGCTTTTGCACCCGCAAGGACATCGCCGACGAAGTGGCCCGCGCCGGCCACGCCCCCCACGGTCCCGATGGCGTGCTGTATCCCGGCCTGTGCCGCACCCTGTCGGCGGCCGAGCGGACCGAGCGCATGGAAGCGGGCGAGCCCTTTGCCCTGCGGCTGGACATGGCGGCGGCCACCGCCCGCGTCGGCCGGCTGTGCTGGCACGACCGCGCCGCCGGGGAACAGGTGGCCACTCCGGAAATTTTCGGCGACGTGGTGCTGGCCCGTAAGGACGTTCCCGCCAGCTATCATCTGGCGGTGACGGTGGACGACGCGCTGCAAGGTGTGACCCTGGTCACACGCGGCCAGGACCTTTTCGCGGCGACCCATGTCCACCGGTTGTTGCAGCACCTGCTTGAACTAACCGTTCCGGACTACCATCACCATAGGTTGCTGACCGACGAGAATGGGAAGCGTTTCGCCAAGCGCGACAATAGCCTGACGTTACAGGCCTTACGCCAATCGGCTTACTCCCAACGTGATGTAATCCAAATGATTTGTGCATGCTTGAACAACAGTTTGTAAACGAAATTGTACACTTACGGTTTTAGTTGAAATACGCGCCGACTCGGCGCATAAGCCCGCTCCAAATTCAGTCAATCGCGGAGAAGGGGCCGTCATGACCGAGCGTCGTTGGTTCAAGGGCCACGGGATGGGGCTGGTGCCCCGCATCATTTTTCTCGCCGTCAGCGGCGTGCTGGTCCTTGGGCTTGCGGTTTCGGCGGTGTCGACCTTCCTGCTGCGCGACGCCGCCGAGGCCGCCGCGCGCGAACGCGTAGACACCAACATGAAGGTGGCGTGGCAGGTGCTGCGCACCAAGGGCGACACCTTCCGCATCGCCGACGGCAAGCTGCTGGCCGGCGACCACGTGGTGAACGGCAATTTCGAGGTGGTCGACCGGGTCAAGGACCTGGTGGGCGGCACCGCCACCGTCTTCATGGGTGACACCCGCGTCTCCACCAATGTTCAGAAGCCCGACGGCAGCCGCGCCATCGGCACCCAGCTGGCCCGCACCCCGGCCTACATCTCGGTGTTCGATCGCAAGCAGCCGTTTCGCGGCGAAGTCGAGATTCTGGGCGAACCCTACATGACCGCCTACGATCCCATCGTCGACGCCGGCGGTTCGGTGATCGGCGTGCTGTACGTGGGCATCAAGAAGTCCGACTTCCTGCGCCCCGCCATCAACACGCTGTGGACCCAGATCGGCGCCACCCTGGCGGTGATGCTGGTGGCCAGCCTGACCGCGTGGCTGATCGCGCGGCGCAACATCGCCCGGCCGCTCGAGGCCGGCATCAACGCCATGCGCCATCTTGCCGATGGCGACCTGGAAATTGCCATTCCCAACAGCGGCCGCACCGACGAGATCGGCCAGATGGCCGCCGCCCTGGCGGTGTTCAAGGCCAACGCCATCGAGCGCGAGCGGCTCGAGGCGGTTCAGCGCGCCGAGCAGGAGGTGCGCAACCGCCGCCAGGAAGCCATCGAGCAGCTGACCAAGGATTTCAACCAGAGCGTCAGCGGCGTGCTGGCCACCGTCACCCGGTCGGCCCATGGCCTGCGCGACGCCGCCCAGTCCATGACCGCCGTGGCCGGCGAAACCAGCCGCCAGAGCACCGTGGTCGCCGTCGCCGCCGAGCAGGCGTCGGGCAACGTGCAGACCGTGGCCGCCGCCGCCGAGGAACTGGCCGCCGCCGAGGCGGAAATCGCCCGCCAGGTCAGCCAGACCTCGAGCATCGCCAATACCGCCGCCAACGAGGCCGAGCGGGTCCACCACATCGTCAGGACGCTGGTCGAGACCACCGCCCGCATCGGCGACGTGGTCGGCCTGATCAACACCATCGCCTCGCAGACCAATCTTCTGGCGCTGAACGCCACCATCGAGGCCGCCCGCGCCGGCGAGGCCGGCAAGGGGTTCGCCGTGGTCGCCAACGAGGTCAAGGCCCTGGCCAATCAGACCGCCAAGGCCACCGAGGAGATCGTCGGCCAGATCGACGCGGTGCAGTCGGTCACCCGCGATGCCGTGCAAGCCATCGACGCCATCGGCCACACCATCACCAACATCAGCGAAAGCGCCACCGCCATCGCCTCGGCGGTCGAGCAGCAGACCGCCGCCACCCACGAAATCGCCCGTAACGTCCAGCAGGCGTCAAGCGGGACCGACGAAGTCACCCGCTCCATCACCCTGGTCAACGAAGGCGCCTCCACCACCGGCTCGGCCGCGTCGCAGGTGCTGGGCACCGCCGAGGAGCTGTCGGGGCAATCCGACGCCCTGGCCGCCGAGGTCGCCGATTTCCTGAGCGCCATCCGCACCGCCGGCGAGCGCCGCCATTATCAGCGCCGTAGCGTGCGCCTGCCCGCGCAGATGACCATCGGCGACGCGATCCGCTCGGTCACGCTGGTCGACGTGGGTCTGGGCGGCGGCCGCCTGGGCGAAGCGCTGAAGCTGCCGGCCGGCACGGCGGTGACGCTGCTGGTGACCGGCTGGCCGAAGGTGCGCGCCCGCGTGCTGAGTGATGAAGCGGGCGAAACCCGGTTGCAGTTCGCCCTCGACTCAGCCACCCAGGATCAGCTCGAGCGGACGCTGGACACCGCCGCCTGAGCACCTCGCTTCTTTAACGGTTCATCACGAAATTTCGGGGAACTTGCTCTCAACGTCATCGCCGGGCTTGACCCGGCGATCCACGTGTTTCCGTATAATAATCATTGGCAACAATGGCTTGCGCGTCTGCACGTGGATGCCCGCGTCAAGCGCGGGCATGACGGCGTCCGGGACGGCAATGGGGCGTTTCCCGCCTCCCCGCTAATCCGTGATGAACCTCTTCAATACCCGAAGCGTACCAGCCACATGCGGCCGTGGCGTTCGCCCGCCGCCGCCGCCTGGCCGTCGGCGGCCAGGGTCAGGCCGTGCAGGGCGGCGTTCTGACGGCGCCATTCCCATACGGTCTTGCCGTCGCGGTCGAGGCGGGACAGCAAGGCCGCTCCCGCCACCTGGCCGGCGACCAGCACGCCGCCATCGGCCAGCGCCGTCACCGCCGAGATGCGCCCCGCCCCGCCCGGCCAGCGATGGTCCCAGGCGATGTGGCCCTGGGGGTCCAGGCGCACCATCCACGCCTGCGGCTGGGTGACGGGGGCGCGCACGCCCTCGGCCACCGGCAGAATCCAGCCGGCCACCGCCACGCCGCCATCGGCCAGGGTGGCCAAGGCCTCGGGGTGTTCGTCGTCGGTTTCGTCGATGACGATCTGGGCACGGTCGGTGCCGGCGCCATCGAAGCGCAGCAGCCAGATGCCGCCCGGCTCCACCGCCGAGGGGGCGCCATAGGCGGCCACCACGACGTCGCCGTCGGCGCCCAGGCCGACCGCGCGGGCCTCGAACAGGCCGTCGGCGGCTATGGGCGAGGCCAGCCGGCGCCAGGCCGGTTCGCCCTCGGCGTCCAGGCGCAGCACCCAGGCGCCGTCCTGGCCGGTGCGGCCCACCACCACCATGCCGCCGTCGTCCAGGGCCACCGCGCCGCTGCCGGTGTCGAGCGCGGTGCGGCGGAAGCGGCGCAGCCAATCCTGCTTCAGGCGGCCGTCGGCGCCGGTCTGCATGCGCCAGACGGCGATGCCGTGTTCGTGTCCGGGCGGTTCGGCCGGTCCCGCCACCATGGCCAGGGCGCCGGGCGGCGTCGCCACCGCGCGCGGCCACGCATCCGAGCCCGGCATGGTCCAATCCTCGACAATGCGGCCGCGCCCATCCACATGGACCAGACGGGGCCCCTGGGGGCCGCGCCCGGCCACCGCCAGGCCATCGTCGCCCACCACGCCCACGGCGGCGGCGGCGCCCGAACCGGGTAACATCCATTCGGTCAGGGCGCGCGGCCCTTGCGCCGAGGCCCCGGTTGCGGCAAGCATCATCACTGCGGCGAGGACCGCGCCAGTTCGCATTCCAACCCCCATCCAGCGGAAGCCTAGGGTTATGACCGAAGACGTCCTGCAGCGCCACAAAGACAAGATGGCCAAGAAAAAGGCCAGCCGCGACAAGCTGATGGCGAAGAAGGTCGGCGAGAAAGGCTTGCTGATCGTCCACACCGGCCCCGGCAAGGGCAAATCCACCGCCGCCTTCGGCATGGCGCTGCGCTGCGTCGGTCACGGCTTCCCGGTGGGCATCGTGCAGTTCATCAAGGGCGCCTGGGACACCGCCGAGCGCCGCGTGCTGGAAAGCCTGGGCGAGCTGGTCACCTTCAAGGCCATGGGCGAAGGCTTCACCTGGGAAACCCAGGACCGCGACCGCGACATCCAGGCCGCCGCCCGCGCCTGGGAGGCGGCCAAGGCCATGCTGGCCGATCCCCATACCCGCATGGTCATCCTGGACGAAATCAACGTTGCCCTGCGCTACGACTACCTGTCGTGGGACGAGGTGCGGGCGGCCCTGGCGGCGCGGCCCGACGGTCAGCACGTGGTGATGACCGGCCGCAACGCCCTGCCCGCGGTGATCGAGGCGGCCGATCTGGTCACCGAGATGACCATGATCAAGCATCCCTTCCGCGAGGGCATCAAGGCCCAGCCGGGCGTGGAGTTCTAGGGCCGTGCGCCGCCCCCCCGCGCTGATGTTCCAGGGCACCGGCTCGGACGTCGGCAAGTCGTTG
>DATGXU010000209.1:0-1701 GCA_035298685.1 Magnetospirillum sp.
GCTCGGGCTCGGCCAGCAGCTGTTCCCAGCGGAACTTGCCCAGGCGGGCATGCAGGGCGTAAAAGCCGCGAACATTGGCGGGAACCGCGCTGGGATTGCGCGACGCCGACGAAGCCGCCGAGGGCGGCGCCATAAATTCGACAACTTCGGTCCGCTTCTTTTCCCGGTCATAGGCGACACACACGCCCCCTCCGCCAAGACTGGCGGTTGACGGCTGGGTCACCGCCATCGTGAAATAGGCCACCACCGCGGCATCGGCGGCGGACCCTCCGGCGGACAGAACGTCACGGGCGGCGAGGACGGCACGGGGTTCGTCGGCAGCGACCATGCCGCCAAAACCGGTGACGTAGCCGATGGTGCCCATCGGTTTCGACTCGCCGCACGCGGCCAGCAACGCCAAAAGGGATGCCGCGCAGGCCGCGCGGGAGTATTTGGAACGACCGACCGACGGAGAAAGGCTCTTGCTCACACGCTTGTTCCTTCTGGCAACCCTGGTGCTGGCGCTGGCGGCGCCCGTCGCGCCCGCCTCCGCCCAGCAGACGGCCCGGCGAAGTTTCATTCGCGACGCGGAAGTGGAAAATACCATCCGCGCGTATGCGACGCCACTGTTCCAGGCTGCCGGCCTGGACCCCGACGGTGTTCGCATCCATCTGCTGGTCGATCCGTCGCTGAACGCCTTCGTCGCCGGCGGCCAGAACATGTTTTTCCACACCGGATTGCTGGTGCGGTCGGAAAATGCCAACCAGTTGATTGGCGTCATCGCCCATGAAACGGGCCATATTTCCGGCGGCCACCTGATCAAGATTCAGGATGCGGTGGGCAACGCCTCGACCGAGGCGCTGCTGGGCATCCTGGCCGGCGCCGCCCTGGGCGCCGCCTCGGGCCGTGGCGACCTGGGCGCCGCCGTGATGATGGGCAGCCAGGAAGCGGCCATGCGCAACCTGATGTCGTTCTCGCGCACCCAGGAAGGATCGGCCGACCAGGCGGGATTGTCGTTCCTGGAAGCCACCGGCCAATCGTCCAAGGGCCTGCTGGAGTTCTTCGAAATCCTGGGCGATCAGGAATTGTTGGTGTCGGCCCGCCAGGACCCCTATGTGCGCACCCACCCGCTGACCCGCGACCGCGTGTCCAACGTCCGCGAGTTCGTGGGCAAGTCCCGCTATAGCAACACCCCCAGCCGCCCGGAATTCGTCGAGATGCATCGCCGCATGCGGGCCAAGCTGTTCGCCTTTCTCGAGCCGCCCGTCCGCACCTTCCAGCGTTACCGCGAAAACGACAACAGCATCGATGCGCGCTATGCCCGCGCCATCGCCGCCTATCGCAAGCCGGATCTCGACACCGCCCTGCCGCTGATCGACGGCCTGATCGCCGAACGCCCGGACGATCCCTATTTCCGCGAACTGAAGGGCCAGATGCTGTTCGAGAACGGCCGCGGCGCCGAGGCGCTGGCCCCCTATCGCAAGGCGGTCGGCCTGCTGCCGGGCAACGCGTTGCTTCGGGTCGGGCTGGCGCAAGTCGAGGTCGAGCAGGAAGACCCCGCCTTGCTGGACGACGCCAAGGCCAACCTGAACAAGGCCCTGCAGGCCGAGCCCGACAACCATGGCGGCTGGCGCCTGCTGGCCATCGCCCATGGCCGTCTGGGCGAGGACGGCATGGCCGCCTATGCCATGGCCGAACAAACCCTGCTGGAGGGCAAGCTGT
>DATGXU010000210.1:0-8488 GCA_035298685.1 Magnetospirillum sp.
ATCTCGACCTGCTGGGCGAGGAGGTCGGCGGCAAGGCCCGCCACGAAAGCAATCTGGGCGCCGAGGCCGACCGCGCCCGCATGGCGCTGGACCTGGCCGGTCAGGGCAAGACGGTGTCGCTGGTGTGCTCGGGCGATGCCGGCATCTATGCGCTGGCGACCCTGGTGTTCGAACTGATCGACCGCGAGAAGAAGCCGGAATGGCTGCGCACCGAGGTGCAGGTGGTGCCCGGCGTCTCGGCGCTGCAGGCCGCCGCCGCCCGCGCCGGCGCGCCGGTGAACCACGATTTCTGCACCATTTCGCTGTCCGATCTGCTGACGCCGTGGGAAACCATCGAAAAGCGGCTGCGTGCGGCGGCCGAGGCCGATTTCGTGGTCTGCTTCTACAACCCGGTGTCGCAACGCCGCCGCGACCAGCTGGCCCGCGCCCGCGACATCCTGCTGACCGGCCGCCCGCCGGAGACCCCGGTCATCCTGGCCCGCCAATTGGGCCGCCCGGAAGAGAACGTGCGGATCGTTTCGCTGGGGGAACTGACGCCGGACCACGCCGACATGCTGACGCTGGTGATGGTCGGCAGCTCGGAAAGCCGCCGCCTGAGCTTGGGCGGGCGTGAGCACGTCTACACTCCGCGCGGCTATGCCAAGAAGCTGGTCTAGGGCGGTGCGGAAAAACTCTCCCTTTGGGGCCGGCAGTCCCTCTCGTCATGGCCGTGCTTGACACGGCCATCCACGCGGCTCCGCATAAATATCGTTTGAAAACAAGTAGATGGGCGACAGCACGTGGATGCGCGGGTCAAGCCCGCGCATGACGAAAACGAGGACGAAAGCCTCGGAACGGCGTTTTTCCGCAGCCTGCTGAGCGCCGGCCGCTCCGTGCGCGACGCACATGGCTGGCATGCCGCCCTTGGGTTGAATGTCCTGCTGCCACCCGTTCCATAGGGCGTAGAGTGGCGGGGATGTCCCAGCTCGGAGGAGCGGTCATGTCCAATGTGGTTCACCGCGAGCATTTCCTGCTGTTGCGAATCGCCACCGAGCAGCAGCGCGCGGCGCGATCCATGCGCGATCTGGTCGACGCGGTCGAGCGGTTCGTCGCCACGGTCGATCAGGCGTGTGTGGATGCGAAAAGCGAGCTGGCGCAGGCGCTGGCCCGGACCCAGGCGCTGCAGCAATCGGGCGCCGACGAGCATCTGCGCACCCAGGCGGCGCTCGAGCATGGCGGGCTGGAGGTGATGATCGCCGAACGCGACCGCCTGCTGGCCGGGCGGCGAGGCGTGCCGCAAATAGATGCCTGAGCGTCGGAAGCGGTCCATTTAAGGCTCGCCCGCAGCGGTGCGAGCGGGTAAATGTCGTCGCGTCGAAGCTCGCCGAGACGCCGCCATGCGCCCGTTCCTGCCGTCCACCATCGCCGTCAGCCCGGACCTGCGCCCCAACCTGTGGGACGCGGCCTTGCTGCCGATCATGTTCGGCCTGCTGGCGCTGATGGCGTGGGGGGCGTTGCAGATGGATGCCCCCTACGACGTGGGCGCGCCGCTGCCGCTGTCGCTCGACCCTTCGAACCTGCCCTATTACCTGCTGCGCAGCGCCTTGCGCATGCTGGCGGCGCTGTGCCTGTCGCTGGGCTTCACGCTGACCTACGCCCTGCTCGCGGCCAAGGTGCCGGCGCTCGAGCGGGTGCTGATCCCGCTGCTCGACATCCTGCAGTCCATCCCGATCCTGGGATTTCTGTCCATCACCGTCACCGGCTTCATCGCCTTGTTCCCCGGCAATCTGCTGGGGGTGGAATGCGCGGCCATCTTCGCCATCTTCACCTCGCAGGCATGGAACATGACGTCGTCGCTGTATCAGTCGCTGCGCACGGTGCCCAGCGATCTGGTGGAGGCCTCGGCCATGTTCCACCTCAGCCCGTGGCGGCGCTTTTTGCGGCTCGAGCTGCCCTTCGCCGTGCCCGGGCTGGTGTGGAACATGATGATGTCGGTGTCGGGCGGCTGGTTCTTCGTGGTGGCGTCGGAAGCCATCACCGTTTCCGGCCAGACCATCATGCTGCCCGGCGTCGGGTCCTATATCGCGCTGGCCATCCAGGAACGCGACCTGGCCGCCATCGGCTGGGCCATCCTGGCGGTGCTGGCGGCCATCCTGGCCTATGACCAGCTGTTCTTCCGCCCGCTGGTGGCGTGGGCGGACAAGTTCAAGTTCGAGCAGAGCCAGGGCGAGGACACGCCCGAATCCTGGCTGCTGACCCTGATGCAGCGTGCGCGCTTCTTCCGCGCGGCCTCGCGCCTGCCGCACGGATTGTGGCGCGGCCTGCTGAACGTGATGCCCCGGCAATCGGTGCGGTTGCGGCCGGCGGCCACCGAATGGCTGTTGCCGCCCTGGCTGGACAAGGTATGGAACGGCCTGCTGCTGGTGGCGCTGCTGATCGCGGTGGGCTGGGTGTCGATCTTCGTCCACGGCGCGGTGGGATTCACCGAAATCGCCTCGGTGGTGGGCATGGGCGCGGTGACCGCGCTGCGCATCATCGTGCTGACGGCGGTGGCATCGCTGGTGTGGGTGCCGGTGGGGGTGTGGATCGGCCTGCGCCCGCGCATGGCCGGGCGCCTTCAGGCGGTGGCCCAGTTCCTGGCGGCTTTTCCCACCAATCTGGTGTTTCCGGTGGTGGTGATGCTGATCGTCCATTTCCACCTGAACGTGGAAATCTGGACCAGCCCGCTGATGGTGCTGGGCACCCAATGGTACATCCTGTTCAACGTCATTTCCGGCGCCTCGTCGCTGCCGTCCGACCTCAAGGACGCGGCGGGCAATCTGGGGCTCAAGGGCTGGCTGAAGTGGAAACGCTTCATCCTGCCCGGCATCTTCCCGTCCTACCTGACCGGCGCCATCACCGCGTCGTGCGCGTCGTGGAACGCCTCGATCGTGGCCGAGCTGGTGACCTGGGGCGACACCCGGCTGGTGGCCACCGGCCTGGGGTCGTATATCGCCGACGCCACCGGCAACGGCGATTTTCCGCGCATCGCCCTGGGCATCGCGGTCATGTGCGTCTATGTCATGGCCTTCAACCACTTCGTCTGGCGCCGGCTGTACACGCTGGCCGCCGAACGCCTGCGTATCGCTTGAGAAAGGGCGCCCGTCGATGACTGCCCAGACCCCGTTGCTGCTGCTGGAAGAGGTCCGCAAGACCTTCCGCACCCCCGACCGCCGCGAGCGCACCGTGCTGGAGGGCGTGAACTTCCGGCTCGAGGAAGGCGAGATCGTCGCCCTGCAAGGCAAGTCGGGCTCGGGCAAATCGACGCTGCTGCGGGTGATGGCGGGGCTGGTGCGCTCGAACGGCGGCAAGGCGCTCTATCGCGGCAACCCGATCCTGGGGCCGGTGCAGGGCATTTCCATGGTGTTCCAGACCTTCGCCCTGTTTCCCTGGCTGACCGTGCAGCAGAACGTGGAACTGGGGCTCGAGGCCCTGGGCGTGCGGCCGTCCGAGCGCGAGGACCGTGCCAACACCGCCATCGAGATGATCGGCCTGGGCGGTTTCGAGGGCGCCTATCCCAAGGAATTGTCGGGCGGCATGCGCCAGCGCGTCGGCTTCGCCCGTGCCCTGGTGATGAACCCCGACATCCTGCTGATGGACGAGGCGTTTTCCGGCCTCGACGTGCTGACCGCCGAAAACCTGCGCGACGACCTGCTGGAGCTGTGGCGCGAGCGCAAGATCCCCACCAAGGGCATGCTGCTGGTGTCGCACAACATCGAGGAAGCGGTCTACATGGCCGACCGCGTGCTGATCTTCTCGAGCGATCCGGGCCGGGTGAAGGGCGAGATCAAGGTCGGGCTGGAACATCCGCGCGACCCCGATTCCCCCGCCTTCCGCCAGATCGTGGACGAGGTCTACGGCCTGATGACCGCGACCACCCGCACCGCCGGCGGCGCCGCGGCCGATCCCATGCATATCGGCTACCGCCTGCCCGACGCCACGCCCAACCGCATGGCCGAGCTGCTGGAAACCATCGCCGAGCCGCCCTTCCTGGGCCGGGCCGACCTGCCCGCCTTGGCCGAGGCCACCGAACTGCCCGACGACGCGCTGTTCCACCTGTTCGAGGGCGTGCGCGTGCTGGGGCTGGCGCGGCTGGCGGTGGGCGACATCTTCCTGACCCCCGCCGGCAAGGCGTTCGTCGACGCCGAACCGTCCGGGCGCAAGGAACTGTTCGCCGAGCATCTGCTGCGCACCATCCCCCTGGCCGCCCGCATCCGCCGGGTGCTGGATGAACGCCGCGACCACCGCGCCCCCGAGGAACGGTTCCTGCAGGAACTGCAGGATTACCTGTCCGCCGACGAATCCGAACGCGTGCTGGAAACGGTGATCACCTGGGGCCGCTATGCGGAAATCTTCGACTACGACTACAATGCCGGCGTGCTGATGCTGCCGGAAGAAGACGACGAAGACCACAAGGACGCCGCCGCCGAGGCGCCGCCCCCCGACCAGTCTTAACCCCCGACCAGTCTTAACCCACCGAGGACAGCCGCCATGACCGAACCGTGCCCCATTGGACTGGTCACCGTCTCCGACCGCGCCTCGCAGGGCGTCTACCAGGACCTGGGCGGCCCGGCCATGGTGGACTGGCTGAGCAAGGCGCTGACCACGCCATGGCGCGCGGTGTCGCGGGTGATTTCGGACGACCGCGAGATCATTGAGGCCACCTTGAAGGAACTGGCCGACGTGGAAGGCTGCGGCCTGATCCTGACCACCGGCGGCACCGGCCCGGCGCCGCGCGACGTCACCCCCGAAGCCACCGAGGCGGTGTGCGACAAGATGATGCCGGGCTATGGCGAGCTGATGCGCACGGCCAGCCTGAAGGTGGTGCCGACCGCCATCCTGTCGCGCCAGACCGCCGGCATCCGTGGCCGCAGCCTGATCGTCAACCTGCCGGGCAAGCCCAGCGCCATCGCCGATTGCCTGGAAGCGGTGTTCCCCGCCACCCCCTATTGCCTGGACCTGATCGGCGGCCCCTATCTGGAAAGCGATCCCGCCTTCTGCGCGGTGTTCCGCCCCAAGAAGAAATAGGGCGCCGGACCGCCGCGCCCCGGCGGTTTGGTTGACCGGCGCCGGGGTTCGTGGCACACCCGCCCGGTCGTTCCCGTCGCCAGCAATGGACTTGCCGCCATTTTCGCCGCGTCTTCCCCGACAGCTGCCCCGGCCCCGGCGGGGCTGAACCGATCCGGTTATCGCCCGGATATCGACGGCCTGCGCGCGGTGGCGGTGCTGCCGGTGGTGCTGTTCCATTTCGGCTTCGCCAGTTTCGGCGGCGGCTTTGTCGGCGTCGACATCTTCTTCGTCATCTCGGGATATCTGATCACCGGCATCCTGGCCGCCGAACTGGCGGCGGGAACCTATTCCATCCGTGGGTTCTACGAACGCCGCATCCGCCGCATCATCCCGGCCCTGGCCTTCGTCGTCGCGGTGACGGCGGCGGTGGCGGCGCTGTTGCTGACCCCGCGCGAGATGGGACGGTTTTCCTCGGAAGTGTGGTGGTCCAGCCTGTTCTCGTCCAACGTGCTGTTCTTCCGCAAGGATGGCTATTTCGACGGCGCCTCGACCATGCGGCTGTTGCTGCACACCTGGTCGCTGTCGGTCGAGGAACAGTACTACATCGTCGTGCCGGTGCTGCTATGGGCCGGGTGGCGCTGGTTCCGGCGGCATCTGGTGGCGCTGTTGCTGGTGCTCGGTCTGGCTTCGCTGGCGCTGGCGGTGTATTCGGTGGCCTTCCATCCCAGCGCCGCCTTTTACCTGCTGCCGTCGCGGGCGTGGGAATTGCTGTGCGGGTCGCTGCTGGCGCTGGCCCCCAGCCGGGCGAAGGTGCCGTCGCGGCTGCGCGAAGCGGTGGCCTGGGCCGGCCTGGCCGCCATTGCGGTGGCCATCTTCGCTTATGACGGCGCCACCCCCTTCCCCGGTGCCGCCGCCTTGCTGCCCTGTCTGGGCGCCACCGCCCTGCTGTGGGCGGGCGAGCAGGGCGCTTCCACCACAATCGGCCGCCTGCTGTGTCTGCCGCCCATGCTGGCGGTGGGGCGGATTTCCTATTCGCTGTATCTGTGGCATTGGCCGGTGCTGGTGCTGGCCAAGTATTACCTGCTGCGCGAGCCCGATCTCGCCGAAAGCGTGGCGCTGATCGCCCTGGCCGTGGCCATGTCGGCGTTCAGCTATCGCTTCGTCGAACAGCCGTTCCGCCGCCGGGTGCTGCTGGGCGGCCGCCGCGCGTTGTTCGCTGGCGGCGGCGTGGTGCTGGTGGCCATGTTCGCCTTCGGTCTTGCCGGCAAGAGCGGCTTTCCCGGCCGCTTCGACCACACCGCCCGCCAATTGGCCGCCTATGCCGAAAGCCGCGACCCCCGCCACGACGCCTGCATGGATCTCAGCGCCGACAAGATCCGTCGCGGCGAGCTGTGCTCGTATGGTCAGCCGCGCGACGGTGCGCCCGATTTCATGGTGTGGGGCGATTCCCATGCCGGGGCGCTGATGCCGGCCTTCTCGGCGGTGGCCCAGCGGCGTGGCCTGTGGGGGCTGCACAGCGCCTTTCCCAGTTGCCCGCCGTTGCTGGGGGTCAGCGTGGTGCGTAGCGATTCGCGTGAGGCCATGGCCTGCGCCCAGATCAACGAAGCCGCGCTGGAGCAGATTGCCGCCCGCCATATCCGCACCGTGGTGCTGGCGGCGCGCTGGCCGCTTTATGCCGAGGGCTGGGCCCGCATCGGCGCCGACGCCCGCAACAAGCCGCTCACTCTGACCGACGCCGAGGCGCCCACGCCCGACGCCGCCGGCCGCAAGGCGGTGTTCCAGCGCGGCCTCGACCGCCTGCTGACCCGGCTGCGGCAGATGGGCGTGCGCGTGCTGGTGGTCGAGCCGGTGCCGGAAACGCTGGTGGACGTGCCCAATGCGTTGGCGACCAGCCGCCTGCTCGGGCGCGACACCACCACCCTGGGGCCCGAGGTCGAGCAGGTGGCGGCGCGGCAGGCGTGGGTACGCGAACGCTTCGCCCAGGAACAGCAGGCCGGGCGGCTGAGCGTCATTCCCACCCATGCCAGCCTGTGCGGCGCCGATCGCTGCCAGATCCAGCGCGACGGCGTGCCGCTGTACCACGACGTCGACCACCTGTCGGTGCCCGGCGCGCTGGTGCTGGACCCGGCGTTGGACGCGGCGCTGACCGCCGCCCTGCGACCCTGATCAGGGCCGCCACAGACCGAACGGCACCACCTTGTTGTCCACGTCATGGCCGATGTCGGCGCGGCCCAGATAAGGAATGCCGGCGCGGTCGCACCAATAACGCGCCACCTCGTCCTCGCTTTGGCCGAAATCGGGGTCGTTGGGCGGCACGTCGCCGCAGCGGCCCAGCATGATGCCCGCCACCTGGCGGATGGCGGGGGTGCTGGTGATCTGCCCCAGCGCCCGGTCGATGCGGTACATGGCTTCCGACACTTCCTCCAGCATCAGCACATGGCCGCGCAGATCGGGCAGGTACGGCGTGCCGATCAGGTGCGACAGGATGGTGATGTTGAACGCCGCCGTCGGATGGTCCCCGGTGACATGCGGCTCAAGGGCGGCCGCATTGCCCCCGGTCAGGAAATCGAGCGCCCGCCGCACCGCCGCCTCGCCGTTGGCGCGGTTCAGGTCGGCCGGCATGGGGCCGTGGGCGACGCGGCCCACCCCGGCGCCGTACAGCGCCCCCAGCATGGCGCCGGCATCGCTGTAGCCCAGATAGGTCTTGCGCCCCGCCGCCGCCGTCAGCCCCGCCAGCACCGTCTCGGCCAGCCGGAACGAGCCATAGCCGCCCCGGCCGAACCACAGCGCATCGAAGCTTTCGTCGTTGGCCACCTCAAGAAAAGCCTGGGCGCGCGCGGCATCGCTGCCGGCGAAATGCCCGCACGACTGGAAACACTGCGGATGGAACCAAATCTCCGGCCGCAGGTCAGGGGCAATACTGGCCGTCAACAGGGCCAGCCTGTCCGGAAGAGACGGGTCGACGCGGTTGCTGGGGGCGACCACGCCGATCTTTACTCGACTACCTTCAGCCAACACTTATGTCCTTATTATTCCTTGCAAAAAGCGGCGGCCAAATTGTAGCCTCCGCCGATGGAGCAAGACAGGCTTTATTTCTTCTGCGGCATCGGCGGCAGCGGCATGCTGCCCCTGGCCCTTATCGTCCAGCAAAACGGCCATCGGGTGGCCGGGTCCGACCGCGCCCTCGACCAGGGACGGACGGCGGGAAAGTTCGACTTCCTGCGCTCGCGCGGCATCGCCCTGTTTCCCCAGGACGGCAGCGGCGTCACCGGGGCCGACACCGTGCTGGTCACCTCGGCGGCGGTCGAGGAAACCGTGCCCGACGTGCGCGCCGCCCGCGCCCATGGCGCCGGCATGATGACCCGCGCCCAATTGCTGGCCCAACTGTTCAATGCCGCCCCCAAGGCGGTCGGCGTGGCCGGCACCAGCGGCAAATCCACCACCACCGGCATGATCGCCT
>DATGXU010000211.1:0-4617 GCA_035298685.1 Magnetospirillum sp.
CCATCCGGCCCCAGGCTGCTGGAAACGCCGGCATTGGCAATCACCAGATCCAGCGGCCGGCGCGCGTCGGCGGCATCGATCCAGGCCTTGGCGGCGGTGGGGTCGGTGATGTCGAAACTGTCGGTGTGAACGTCGGCGCCCCGTGCCCGGCACCGCTCCGCCACCCCGGCCAACCGTTCGCCGTCACGCCCGGCCAGCGACAAGGTTACTCCGGGCGCGGCGCAAGCCTCGGCCAGCGCGGCGCCGATGCCGCCGCTGGCACCGGAAATGGCAACCGACTGAAACGTCATCCCGCCAGCGGCAGCGCCGCCTTCATCAACACCATGCCGCTGTCGCGCTCGGGCTGGGTGCGCAAGCTGACCGGCACGCGTTCCACATCGGCAAAGCCGAGACCGCGATAGACCCGCAGGGCGGCATCGTTGTCGGCCCAGGCATGCAGGCTCATGCTCGACAGCCCTTCCTCGGTGGCGAGATCGGCGCAAAATTGCACCAGCAGGCGCCCCAGGCCCTTGCCGCGCGCATGCTCGAGCACCACCAGGCTGTTCAGGTACCACGAATCGGGGACCTTGCTGGCGAACAGCTCGGCCAGCGGCTTGAGGCGGCGGTTCGGCAGCAGCGACTTCAGCAGCGGGTGCAGGCCGTATTCCGACGACGGATAGCCCAGCGCCATGCCGGCGACCTTGCCGTCCACCTCGGCCAGGATGGCGTTGTCGAAGCGCAGCGGCGAATCCTCGCCATTGATCGCCATGCGCACGAAGTGACGGGCGTCCACCCCCGGCACGATCCCGTCCAGCATGGATTCAAACAAACCCGCGCCGGCTTCGATCACCAGATCGGCAATCAACGGCGCGTCGGCTTCCTGCCCAAAACGCAGATCGAAATCCATGCGGCTATCCTGCCCCGCCCTAAGGTGACCACCGGATGAGGTAACCAGCCCCGCGAGTGAATTGCAACAATTTCGATGGTCAGCGTTGCAGCCGGCGGGCCAGCCAGCGCGCGCGGGCCAAAAGCGCGGTCGCCACCGGGTTGGCCAGGGCCTGCGCGACCACGTGCACGCGCGATTGCCTGGCCGGCTGGAACAGGCGCGCCTCGTCCACGGTGGGCACGTGGTGCGGCTGGGCCAGCCGCTTGGCCACCTTCGCCGCACCCTCGGGCGAATTGGCGACCAGATGCATCAGCAGGGCGCGAACCAGGAAATCCTCGAACGCGCGGTATTCGTCGATGGAAAGCCGCCCCCCCAGCCGGCCCGACGCCAGCCCCTCGACCGCCGCCGCCACGTCGCTGACATCGTGGGTGAAACCATGACCGCCGAAAAAGGCCCGGCCCAGCTGGATGGGCTTGAGACCGGCCTGCGCCGCTTCCAGCAAGCCTTGCGAGCACAGGGCGACGGCATGGTCCACATGGGGGAACAGGCCGCCGATGGGCTCGGACTCCACCAGCTTCAGGCGCACCTGCCGGTCGGGAGGCAAGGTGGCGGCCCAGCGGTGCAGCAGGTCCAGCGTCACCGCCCCACCCAGGTTGGGGCGCCGGCGCTCCCACGGATGGGCCTTGAACACCACGGTGCGGTTGGTGCGCTCGAGGATGCCGCCGATCAGGGTGCGATAGATTTCCGCCGACGACAACTCGGGCAGCGGCGTCTCGATCAGCGAGAAATCATTCAGCACCTGGCCGATGACCAGCACCGTCCCCTCGCCGCGATTGTCGAAGGGCGGCGGCACCAGTTGCGAGGCGTCCGCCCGCACGTTCTTGTTGCGCATGCCGCGCAGCCGATGCTGCGCCTCGGCGCGCAGCCGCGCCCGCTGACCGGGATCGTCGGGCAGGGTCAACCGTGCCATCCAGGCGGGATCGCCCAGGGCCGAGTTGTTGGACAGCGGGGTCGCGCGTTCCTCGAAATAGAAATCGTTGCCGGTGAAGAAGCTCTCCATGGCAAACGTGCGCAATCCGGCGCGCGCGGCCACTTCGTGCAGGGCCCGGGTGTAGATGTAGCTGCCCGAGAACGCCAGCGCATGGGTGAACGGCCCCTTGCGCGCCAGGGTGGCGTCCCAGAAATCGATCCAGTCGCGCGCCGCCGCCATGCACAGCAGCAGATCCTCGCGATCGGTGTTCCACGCCCGCGCGATGATGGCGGCCTCGTCATTGGGACCGGCGCCATAGACCCAGCGCGGCAGCAGCAGGCACAGCAGTTCCGAGCGCGCCACCGCGAACAGCCGCACACCCCGGTGTTCCTCGCGCAGCAGCGCCTCGGGGC
The DNA here is from genome assembly GCA_035298685.1 of Magnetospirillum sp. Lineage (GTDB taxonomy): Bacteria > Pseudomonadota > Alphaproteobacteria > Rhodospirillales > Magnetospirillaceae > Magnetospirillum. Next base: position 2,249 of record DATGXU010000211.1, read on the forward strand.
CCAAGCCCTCCAGCGCCGCCAGATGACGCGCCAACTGGCCTGCCAACGGGCGGTAATCGCCATGGCGCTTCCACCAGCGCCGCCGCGATTTTTCCACCCACAGCGGAATGCGTTCGGCGGCCACCGCATCGTAAAAGGCGGCGAAGTTGCGGCGGTGGAAATGCCAGGTGTCGGGGATCAGGATGCGCATGACGCCTCCTGATACAGGTCGAACCAGCCCCACATCACTTCGTCCCAGCTGGGCACCCCGGCGGCCGAGCGGAAGGCGCCCTGGCACAGCGGTTCCAGCCCGCCCTCGGCCAGGGCCATGATGCGCTGGGCGCCACGCACGGGGTCGCGGTCAAGGATCAGCCCGTTGTCGCCGTCGAAGATCAGGTCGGGCACCATGCCCACCGGGGTCGCCAGCACGGGCACGCCGCTGCCCAGCGCCTCGGGCAGGCTGGCCGGCCCGCCTTCGAACGTGCTGAGGATCAGCAGCGCGTCAATGTTCTGCACGATTTCCGCCATCAGCCGATAGGGCGGACGCTCGAAACTGTCGACGACGAACCCCTTGGCGCGGGCCAGCTCGGCGTCTTTCCAGCGTTCCTCGCCCACCAGCACGAACGACACCCGCGCCGGGTCCAGATGATCCAGCAATCCGGCGAACAAATCCTCGCCCTTCACGCCGCGATCATAGCGGCGCGAGAACAGCCCCAGGCGCAGCCGGCCGGCCTGGGGCTGCCGAGGCGCCGACGGAAGCGGAAACACCCGGCGATCCACCCCGTGCGGGATGACGCGGGTGTGGTTGACGCCGTGTTCGGCCAGGATGGCCGCCTGGGTGGCATTCAGGCAGTGGACCACCGCCGCCTCGCGGTAGCGCGGCAGGAACATGCCCAGCGACAGCCACCCTTCGGTTTCGCGCAGATCGTGATGCACCGTCGCCACCGAATGCCGCAGCAGGCGGCGTTCCAGGTTGGGGCGGTGATAATGATGCACCTGCGCGCCGCGCGCCGGACGAATTGATTTGGTCACGCGAACACCATGGGGCGCGGCGCCGGCACTGCGCCGGATCAGGTCGTCGAAGATCGCGCTGCGCAGCAGCCCGGTGGAAAGGACGTGGTCTATCTGATAGGGATGCATGCGCGGACCGGTAAAGCGGGTCGCCAATTTAGCGTATGGCTAAGGGGAGAGCGAGTGGGAAAGCTGCGGCTTCCGTCGGCGATGATCGACGTTTTGGCGCTGTTGCCACCGATGCGCGCAACTGCCGCGCACATGCACGAGGGTGAAGGGCGCCTGTCGCGCGCGTCCCGCCTGATGGACAACGACACCACCCCCTATGGCCGCCGGCTGGCCGAGCTGACCCGAGCGCTGAGCGACGGCGCCCTGCCCCTGCCGCCGCCCTGCCCCGAACCTGCCGCCGCCGATGTGGCTCACGCCGTGATGGCGCTGCACGCCTCGCCGCCGCATGTGAACAACGGCTATACGGTGCGCACGCTGTGCCTGCTTGATGCCCTGCGGCGCGCGGGCGTGGAATGTGCGGCGGTGACGCGGCCCAACTTCCCGCATGACAGCGCGGCTTTCCGCGGCGTCCCCCGCACGGATGCCGACCAGGCCGGCGGGCATGTCTTTCACCGCCTGCACGCCCAGGCCGCCCTGTGGGAGGGTCCGCTCTCGGCCTATGTGGACGCCTTCGCCATTGGACTGGCCGACCATGCCCGCCGTAGCGGCGCCGGCGTGGTCCACGCCGCCTCGAACCACGTCTGCGGCCTGGCGGCCTGTCTGGCGGCCGAGCAGGTGGGCGTGCGTTCGGTCTATGAACTGCGCGGCCTGTGGCACTGGAGCACCATCAACCGCCGCCCCGGCTGGCAGAACAGCGAAACCTTCGCGTTGCACGAGGCGCTGGAGCGCCAGGCCGCCCTGCGCGCCCACCGGGTCGTGGTGCTGTCGGATGCGCTGGCACAGCATGCGCGCGGCTGGGGGGTCGATCCGGCGCGCATCGTCGCCGTGCCCAACGGCGTCGATGCCGACGCTTTCGCCCCGGTCCCCCGCGACGAAGCGGTGCGCGCCGCCTGGGGCGCCAGCCCCGAGACGTTCGTTGCCGGCTTCGTCGGCACCTTCACCCCTTACGAGGGGCTGGACACCCTGTTGCAGGCGGTGGCCCGCCTGCGCCAGCGCGGCGTCGACGCCATGGCGGTGCTGGTGGGCGACGGCGAGGAAGCCGACAGGCTGAAGGCGCTGGCGGGGAAGCTGGGCGCAAAGGCCGCCTTTCCCGGCCGCGTTCCCTTCGCCCAGGTGCCCAAGGCGCTGGCGGCCATGGATTGCTGCCCGTTCCCACGCCGGGCCGAAGGCGCCACCCTGCTGGTGCCGCCGCTGAAGCTGGCCGAAGCCAT
>DATGXU010000212.1:0-2436 GCA_035298685.1 Magnetospirillum sp.
CCCAGCCTGCATAGCGTGCGTCCACGGCGGCATTCAGACGGCCGTCTTCGATCATCTTTGCCGCGATCAGCAGGCCGCGGGCGCAGACGTCCATGCCTCCGATGTGACCGTGGAAGAGGTCGGCCGCGTCGATGGACTGGCGCCGCACCTTGGCGTCGAAGTTCAGGCCGCCGCTGCCCAGGCCGCCGGCCTGCAGCACGTGGTACAGGGCCAGCGCCGTCTCGGGCACGTTGTTGGGGAACTGGTCGGTGTCCCAGCCCAGCTGAGGGTCGCCGCGGTTCATGTCCAGGCTGCCGAGGATGCCGAGAGCGCCGGCGGTGGCGATCTCGTGTTCGAAGCTGTGGCCCGACAGCGTGGCGTGGTTCGCCTCGATATTGACCTTGACTTCCTTCTCCAGGCCGTAGCGCACCAGGAAGCCGTAGACGGTGGCGGTGTCGAAGTCGTACTGGTGCTTGGACGGCTCGCGCGGCTTGGGCTCGATGAGGATGGCGCCCTTGAAGCCGATCTTGTGCTTGTACTCGACCACCATGCTGAGGAAGCGGCCGAGCTGGTCCAGCTCCTGCCCGAGGCGCGTGTTCAGCAGCGTCTCGTAGCCCTCGCGGCCGCCCCACAGCACGTAGTTCTCGCCGCCCAGCTTGAGCGTGGCGTCCATCGCGTCGCGCACCTGCAGCGCCGCCATCTTGAAGATCTCGGGATCGGGATTGCTGGCCGCACCGGACATGAAGCGCCGGTGGCTGAACAGGTTGGCCGTGCCCCACAGCAGCTTGACGCCCGTGGCCTGCTGCTTCTCGCCGAGCACGTCGACGAGGCGCTGGAAGTTGTCCTGGCTCTCGCGCGGCGTGGCGCCCTCGGGGGCGACGTCGCGGTCATGGAAGCAGTAGTAGGGCACGCCCAGCTTGGCGAAGAACTCGAAGGCGGCATCGGCCTTGGCCTTGGCCAGCTCCATCGGCGTGCCGCCCTGGAACCAGGGGCGCTCGAAGGTGGCGCCGCCGAACGGGTCCAGCCCGGTCCAGACGAAGTTGTGCCAGTAGCAGGCAGCAAAGCGCAGATGCTCCTCCATGCGCTTGCCCAGCACGATGCGGTCCTTGTCGTAGTGCTTGAAGGCCAGCTCGTTGTCGCTGTCCGCACCTTCGAAACGGATGGGAGGGATGTGGTTGAAATAGCTTGTCATGGTCAGCGACGGTTCAGGTGTTGATGGGAGGGGGAATTGGGTCTTGGGTCTTGGGTCTTGGGTCTTGGGTCTTGGGTCAGACGGCAGGCTCGACGTAGGCCGGCGTGCTGCCTGTCGGGGACAGCCGGGGGCGGGTCAGGCGGTGCCGCGCCAGGGCCGCGGCACCGACGGCCACGGCATCGGCGCCGAAAAGCGAGGTGCGCACGACCGGCGCAGGCAGTCCTGCAGCGGTGGCGTAGTCATTGAGCGTGTCCAGTGCCGGCTTCAGGAAGGGCTCGCCCAACTCGACCACGGCACCTCCCAGCACGATGCATGCGGGGTCATAGGCGGCGGCCAGGTTCTGCAGCAGCACGCCGAGATACAAGCCGGCCGAAGCCACCGCTTTGTGGGTGTCGGGATCGTCGGTCGCCAGCAGCGCGCGAATCTCCGTCGGCGACCGATGCCCGGGTTCGCCAGTTCGCTGCAGCACGCCCGCGGCGATCATGGCTTCGGCGCAACCGCGTCGGCCGCAGGAGCAGCGGGGACCATCGAGTTGCAGTACCGTGTGACCGACCTCGCCGGCGAAGCCGCGACTGCCCGTGAGCACCCGGTCGCCGACGATCACGCCAGCACCCAGGCCCCTGTTGATCGAAACATAGAGCAGCGGGTCCGAGGCCGGTGAAGGATTGAATTCGCACTCGCCCAATGCGGCGGCATCGGCCTCGTTCAGGACGAACAAGGGCACGCCGGCCAGCGGGCTTGCGCTCAGGCGCTCGCGCAGCAGGGCGGCCAAGGGGATGTCGTGCCAGCCCAGATTCGGGGCGAAGTTCAATACGCCCCGCGCCTCGTCCACGCCGCCGGGCAGGCCTACGCCGATGCCCAGGATCTGCTGATCCGGTGCCAGCTGGGCGCCGGCCGCCTCCAGTGTCCGGGCCAGCAGGGCGATGCAGGCCTCGGCGCTGCGCACGCTGCCGTAGTCGACGACGGTGCGGGCCTTGAGGTCGCCGTTGAGCGCCGTCGTGACGACGCGGATCGATTCGATGCCGACCTCGGCGCCCAGCAGGACCAGGCGGCTCGGATCGATGAACAAGGGGGTGGGGCGGCGGCCGAGTTCGCCCGTCGCCACCACGGCGCGTTCAATCAGCCAGCCCTCGGCGATGAGCTCGCGCACCAGGGCGCTGACCGTGGATTTGGTCAGGCCGACGGCGCTGGCAAGGTCCACCCGTGACACGCCGGGCGTCGCGCAGACATGCCTCACCAGAGCCATCCGGTTGAGGACCTTGAGT
>DATGXU010000213.1:0-7092 GCA_035298685.1 Magnetospirillum sp.
CGGTCTGCGGCGACAGCCCCAGCACCGGGTTCGAGCGCAGCAGGTTGGTTTCCGGCAGCGACGCCATGACCCGGCGGAAAATGGCCAGCCGCTCGGCGGCGGGCAGGCTGGCCGGCGCCAGCGTGCGCAGCAAGGACTGCATGGGATAGACGCCCGAGCGCCCCAGCGTGCCGTAAACCATGATGCCCATGGCGCCGTCGGCGGCCAATTGGGCGGCCAGGGCGGCCAGTCCGGCGTCCGGATCGGGCAGGTGGTGCAGCACGCCCGAACAGTCGATGTAGTCATAGGGGCCAGGCGCCAGCGTGGCGAGGTCCAACAGCGAGCCGGTGACGAAGGTGACCTTCAGCCCGCGAATGGCGGCGCGTTTCTCGGCGATTGCGCGCGAGGCGGTGGACAGGTCGATATAAACCACCTCGGCCGGACAGTTCCGGTCGGCCAATTGCTGCGCCAGATAAATCAGCGCGTCGCCGGTTCCGCCCCCGGCCACCAGCACCCGCATGGGCTTGGAAAAATCGCGTCGGCCGCCAAAGGCGAAGTGGCTGATGCCGTCCAGGTTGCCGCCCAGCGTGGTGATCAGGCGGCGGCGGTCGTCCTCGGGGTCGCGCAGGGGATAGGGGAAAACTTCGTACTGGTCTTTGACGCCGGTAACATGGGTTCTTTTGTGTTTCGCCATCATCAGGTCTTCGCGGTCCAACCGAACAGGCCGTGCCGGCGGTACAGCCAAGGATATTGGGTGACCATGCGGCGAGCCTGGGTCAGACGATACGCGGAAAGAGCGATGGCGACCAGCACGGCGGCGTCGGCCAAATACCCCGAGATCGACAGCAGACGCCCGCCGAACAGGGCGAAGCCCAGAAAGCGGTCGGCCACCGCCATGCCCAGGGCATAGGGAAACACCTGCCACAGCGGCCGCCACGTCGCCGCCAGCGCCTGACCGGCCATGAAGGCGCAGCCGCCCATGAACAGCACGGTGATTCCGACGAAGACGGGAATGCTGTCGATCATGCTTCGGTCACCCCGCCTTCCAGATAGTGGGCGCGGATTTCCTTGTTGGCCAGCAACTCGGCGCCACTGCCCGACAAGGTGACCTTGCCGTTGACCATGACATAGCCGCGATGGGCCAGTTTCAGGGCGTGATAGGCGTTCTGCTCGACCAGGAAGACGGTGACGCCCTGTTCGCGGTTGATCTGGGCGATCAGTTCGAAAATGTGGCGCACCACCAGCGGCGCCAAACCCAGCGAGGGTTCGTCCAGCAGCAGCACGCGCGGCCGGCTCATCAGCGCGCGGCCGATGGCCAGCATCTGCTGTTCGCCGCCCGACAGCGTTCCGCCACGCTGGCTCAGCCGTTCCTTCAGGCGTGGGAACAGCGTCAGCACATGGTCAAGATCGTGGTCGAAATGGGCGGGGTCGGCCACCACCGCGCCCATCTGCAGGTTTTCCAGCACGCTCATGCGCGGGAAGATGCGGCGGCCCTCGGGGCTGTGGGCCAGCCCTAGCCGGGCGATCTTGTGCATGGGCAGGTGGGTGATGTCCTGGCCGTCCAGCAGCACCCGTCCGCTGGTGGCGCGCGGCTTGCCGCAGATGGTCATCAACAGCGTGGTCTTGCCGGCGCCGTTGGCGCCGATCAGGGTGACGATCTCGCCCTTGCCGACGCTGACGTCGATGCCGTGCAGGGCCTTGATGCGGCCATATCCGGAATGCAGGTTCTCGACGGCCAGCATCACGCCTGCCCCTCCACGTCGCCGGCCACCTCGGGCGGCAGGGCTTCGTCCTCTTCCTCGCCCAGATAGGCGCGGATCACCGCCGGGTTGCGGCGCACCTCGGCGGGTGGGCCCTCGGCGATTTTCTTGCCGTAATCCAGCACCACCACCCAGTCTGAAATGCCCATGACCACGCTCATGTCGTGCTCGATCAGCAGCAGGCCGATGCCCTGTTCGTCGCGGATGCCGGTCAGCAGGGTGTTCAGTTCCAGGGATTCGCGGGGGTTGAGCCCCGCCGCCGGCTCGTCCAGGCACAACAGCACCGGGTCGGTGCACATGGCGCGGGCGATTTCCAGCCGGCGCTGCGAACCATAGGGCAGCGAGCCGGCCTCGACGTCGGCGAAGCGGGTCAGGTCCACCTTGTCCAGCCAGTGGCGGGCGCGCTCGACCGCGCGGGCCTCGGCGCGGCTGTAGCGCCCCAGCCCCAGCAATCCGGCCAGCGAAAAGGCGCTGGCGCGCATCAGTTCCTTGTGCTGGTCGACGATCAGGTTTTCCAGCACGCTCATGCGCGAGAACAGGCGGATGTTCTGGAAGGTGCGGGCCACCCGCGCCTGGCTGGCGATGCGGTGGTCGCTGAGGCGTTCCAGCAGCACCGGCCCGCCATCGTGGTGAAGCGCCAGTCGTCCCACCTGGGGCTTGTAAAAACCGGTGATACAGTTGAACAGGGTGGTCTTGCCGGCGCCGTTGGGTCCGATCACCGCGGTGATGGCGCGCTTGCCGGCGGTGAACGACAGGTCGTTGACGGCGAACAGGCCGCCGAAGCGCATGGTGACGTGTTCGGCCTGCAGCAGCGGCTCGAAGGTCATGGGCCGGCCCCCAGGCTGATGGTGGGCTTGCGGTTCGCCAGCAGACCCGAAGGCCGCCACAGCATGATCAGAACCATGGCGCCGCCAAAGGCCAGCATGCGGTATTGCTGCAATTCGCGGAACCATTCGGGCAGGCCGACCAGCAGCAGCGCCGCCAGCACCACGCCGATCTGGCTGCCCATGCCGCCCAGCACCACGATGGCCAGGATCACCGCCGATTCGATGAAGGCGAAGCTTTCCGGGCTGATGAAGCCCTGGCGGGTGGCGAAGAACGAACCGGCGAACCCGGCGAACATGGCCCCGGTGGCAAAGGCCGACAGCTTGATGGTGGTGGGGTTCAGCCCCAGCGAGCGGCAGGCGATCTCATCCTCGCGCAACGCCTCCCAGGCGCGGCCGACGGGCAGGCGGCGGATGCGCAGGGTGAACAGGTTGGTCAGCAGCGCCAGCGCCAGGATGACGAAATACAGGAAGATGACGCGCTGGTTGCCCGAATAATCGACGCCGAAGTACTCGGCGAAGGTCTGCCGGCCCTCGGGCGCGCTGGCGGCGAAGGTCAGTCCGAACAGGGTCGGGCGGGGGATGCCGGTGATGCCGTTGGGGCCGCCGGTGAACTGATGCCAGTTCTGCAGGATCACGCGGATGATCTCGCCGAAGCCCAGGGTGACGATGGCAAGATAATCGCCGCGCAGCCGCAGCACCGGAAAGCCCAGCGCGATGCCGAAGCAGGCCGAGAACAGGCCGGCCAGCGGCAGGCACACCCAGAACGACCACCCCAGCTGAGTGGCCAGCAGGGCGTAGGAATAGGCGCCGACGGCGTAAAAGGCGACGAACCCCAGATCCAGCAGGCCGGCCAGCCCGACCACGATGTTCAGCCCCCAGCCCAGCATGACGTAGATCAGCACCAGGGTGGCCTTGTCCACCAGGTTGCGGTCGGCGAAAGGCAGGAACGGCAGCACGGCGGCGAACACCACCATGACCACGCCGACCCACGGCGAAACTACCGTCCAGGCCCGGCCCACCAGCCGCAGGGCGGTGCCCAGGCGAAAGCGGTTCAGCATTCTGTGGCCAAGGCCGGACATCCAGTGCCGCAGCAGGGTCAGGGCCAGCCGTCCGCCGGCCACCGCCACGGCCGCCCACAGCACCCAGTCCATGCGCGTGCCCAGCGACAGCCCCTGGGACGAATCCACCAGTTTGAAGCCCAGCATGGGCAGGGCAAGGGCGGCGGCCACCACGCCGCCGGCGACCGCGTCGGCGATGGCGCGGCGGATCGACAGGGTGTCGGTGTAGGCCGACATCTCAGATCTTCTCCACTTCCGGGCGGCCCAGCAGGCCGGTGGGGCGGAACAGCAGCACCAGCACCAGGATGGAAAAGGCCGCCACATCCTTGTATTCGATGGAGAAATACCCCGACCACAGGGCCTCGATCAGGCCGATCAGCAGGCCCCCCAGCATGGCGCCGGGCAACGAGCCGATGCCGCCCAGCACGGCGGCGGTGAAGGCCTTTATGCCGGCCAGGAAGCCGATGTAGAAGTCGATGACGCCGTAATACAGCGTCACCATCAGGCCCGCCACCGAGGCCAGCGCCGCGCCGATGACGAAGGTGGCCGAAATGACGCGGTCCACGTCCACGCCCAACAGCGCCGCCATCTTCATGTCCTGCTCGGTGGCGCGCTGGGCGCGGCCCAGCGAGGTGCGGGTGATGATCCAGGTGAACCCCGCCATCAGCGCCACTGTCAGCAGCACGATGGCTATCTGCAGATAGGACAGGCTGACGGTGAAGTTCTCGCCCTGCATCAGCGTCACGCCGCCCTTGATCACCGGCGGCAGCGGCTTGACGCGGGCGCCTTGGGTGACCTGGGTGAAATTCTGCAGCACGATGGACATGCCGATGGCCGAAATCAGCGGCGCCAGCTTGGGCGCGCCGCGCAGCGGGCGATAGGCGATGCGCTCGACCGCCCAGCCCCACAGCGCGGTGAACGCCATGGTGGCCGCCAGGGCGATCAGCAATCCCACCGCCACCGAACCGCCGCCGATGGTCGTGGCCGCCAGATAGGCGATCAGGGTGATGAACGCGCCCAGCATGTAGATTTCGCCATGGGCGAAATTAATCATGCCGATTATGCCATAAACCATCGTATAGCCGATGGCTATCAGGCCGTAAATCGCGCCCAGAGTGATCCCGTTGATCAATTGCTGGAGGAAGTACTCCATTCACCCATCCCTGTTGGCCCGTTCGTTTCAGTCGGGTCGCGAAAAGCTACTCTACGGGCCGATGGAGTCAACAATCATCGCCGTGACAGTATCGAAAGACGATGCTGGCAGTTGGCTAATCTGATAGACTCGACGCGTTACGCGAGCACAATGGGGCGCGCCCAGGCGTTTCGGGGATGATGCAGGTGGAAAAGTCCAGCGACGACGTGGTTCGGATTCGGGTCGATGCCGCCATGGCGGTACAGGAATTCCTCGACCTGTTGTCGGCGCAAGCGGCCGAGGGGGAAACCCGCGCCCCGGCCAATCCGGCCAACCGGGCCGTATTTCGCGAACTGGCGCCCTATCGGCTGGTGGAATACGCCTATGTGGATGCTGGCATCGGCAATATCGACGGCGTTTATCTGGGGTTTCCCGACGGCTCCATCTATTCGGTGACCGACGAAGTGCCCGAGGCGGTGGTGGACGCCATGGTGCAGGGCGAGGCGGCCGATCTGCCGCCGGTCTATCTGTACGTGGTTCTGGCCGAGCCGCGTTCGCCCCGGGCGATCGACCATTTCCTGCGGGCTTTGGCGGTCCATCTGGACAAGGGGCTGGTGGGCGTGTTCCGCGACGAAACCGGCGCCATGGCTGCGCGCGCCTATGACGGCAGCGGACACGCCGGAGCGGTGGGGCAGCGGTCGCGGTGTGACTCGGCGGCGGTGAAAAGCGTGCTCGAGGCGGATCGCCACCTGACCCGCCAGCGCATCGTCGAGCGTTACGCCGCTCGCTCGGAAAGCGCGGATGGCCGCGCCTGGGCGCAAATCACCTATAATTTCAATAAGCACGTGATCGAGTTCCAGTCGGCCGCCGATCGCAACGACTTCGTCGCCTGGTCGCGCACGCTGTGCGAGTGGGTGTACGCCCGTTGGTGCAGTTGGGAGGATTTGGGGTTCGGCGAGATTCTGCGGCCGGCCGAAGTGGCGCCGGCCCCCAAGGGCGAGATCGTCGCGGTGAAGCTGTTGCCGCCGGCAAAGGCGCAGGATGGCCGCCCCTGGCGGGCTTTCGGCGGCACCAGCGCCGCCACCGCCAAGCCTTTCGGCGCCTCCCAGGCGGCAACGGACCAGCAGGCGCTGATCCAATCCCTGGCCATGGCGCGGGAATACTGGACCTATTGCACGCAAACCATCGACAGCGTCGAATTCATCGCGCGCCAGCGGGCAGAGGCCGAGGCGCGGCTTCTGTCGTAGGGCGCGGCGTCAGGCCAGGGCGGCGTCCACCGCCGCCAGCAGCTTGTCCACCTCGAACGGCTTTTCCAGAATGGCGACGGCGCCCAGACGGCGGGCGGTCTCAAGCCCCTGGCCCTTTTCCATGCGGGCGCTGCCGCCGGAAATGGCGATGATGCGGGCGTGCGGATTCATGGTCTGGATTTCCATGATGGCCTGAATGCCGTCCATTTCCGGCATGATGATGTCGGTGACGATGATATCGAAGGTGGCGCCGCCGGCGATCAGTTCCACCGCCTGCAGGCCGTTGTCGGCCGTGGTCACCTCGTGTCCGGTGGCGGTCAGCACGTCCACCAGCGATTCCCGCATCAGCGGGGTGTCTTCGACGATCAAGATCCGGCTCATTTTTGCCTCTTCTCGGCAGTCCCGTTCAATTTGGTGATACCTCTATTCCCCGGCCGGGGCAAGATGGGTTACCGACCCGGCGGGCTCGACTATGGGAAGCAGGACGCGGAATTCCGCTCCCATCCCGGGGGTGCTGGTCACGGCGATGGCCCCGCCCATGGCCTTGATGATGCCCTGCACCACCGAAAGGCCAAGGCCGGTGCCCTGGCCAACCGGCTTGGTGGTGAAGAACGGATCGAAGATCTTGGCGGCGGTTTCCGGTGACATGCCGCAGCCGGTGTCGCGAATACGGATGTCCGCGAACGACAGGGTGTGGTCCAGATTGGCGAATGGCGAGCGGGCCGCCTCGTCGCGCTTGCCGCCACGGCGCGGATTGCTGGGCGGAACCACGTCGTCGCCCTTTACCCGGCCCAGGGAAAGCGTCAGCGTTCCTTCGCCATCCATGGCGTCGCGCGCATTGTTGGCCAGGTTCAGCAGGACCTGGGTGATCTGGCCGGCATCGCCGACCACGTGCGTTTCCGGCAGGTCGATGTGGGTGGAAACCCTGACCGACGGCGGCAGGATCGAGGCGACCAGCGCCGAGAACTGGCTGAACACCGGCACGATGTCCAGCGCCGACAGCACCTTCTGTTCCTTGCGGCAATAGGCCAGCACGTTGCGCACGATGTCGCGGCCGTGTTTGGACGCGGCGATGATGCGCGAGCATCG
>DATGXU010000214.1:0-8517 GCA_035298685.1 Magnetospirillum sp.
GTGGCTGGTGTTCGGCCTGGGCAGCTCGACCAACTACCAGTTTTTCTATCTGCTGTTTCCGCCGCTGACCTGGGCGGCGGTGCGCTTCGGGCTGGCGGGGGCGGCTGCGGCCAACATGGTGGCGCAAGTGGGCCTGATCCTTCTGGTCCGCACTCAGGACGGCGGCACGGTGACCACGTTTCAGGTGCTGATGCTGGCCCTGGCCATGGTCACGCTGGTGCTGGGTGCCGCCATCACCGAACGCCGCCGCATCCAGGCCGAACTGCACGCCCGGCAAGAGGATCTGGCGCAGATGGCGCGGCTGTCCACCGCCGGAGAAATGGCGGCGGCCCTGGCGCACGAGCTGAACCAGCCGCTGCTGGCGGCCATTGCCTTCACACGCGGTGCCCAGCGCCTGCTGGCCGCCGAGCCGCCCGATTTGCCCAAGGTTCGCGGTGCCATGGATCGGGCGGTGGCGGAAAGCCAGCGGGCGGGCGACATCATCCGCAGCCTGCGCGATTTCGTCGGCAGCCAGCCGCGCTCGCGCGAGGTGGCGGTACTGGCCGAGCTGGTGGGCGATGCGCTGGCGGTGGCCGGTCCGGAATGTGCCCGGCGCGGCATCAGGCTGGTCGCCACGGTGGACAAGGCGCTGCCGGCCGTCCATCTTGACCGCGTGCAGATGAGCCAGGTGGTGCTGAACCTGGTGCGCAACGCCATGGACGCCATGCCCGGCGGCGGCGAGATCGCCATCGCCGCCGAATGCGTCGAGGCCGGCGTCGAGGTTCAGGTGGCCGACACCGGGCCCGGCGTTTCCGACGACGTGGCGGCGCGCCTGTTCGAGCCGTTCAACACGTCCAAGGCCACCGGCATGGGCCTGGGGCTGACCATCTGCCGCAGTTTCGTCGAAGCCCATGGCGGGCGGTTGTGGCTGGCGCATAACGGCCCCGGCGGGGCGGCGTTCCGTTTCGTGCTGCCGCTGGCCGCCCAAGGTGAGGAGAGGGAATGAGCGTTCAGCCGGTGGTTCACGTGGTCGATGATGACGGCGCCATCCGTGATGCCCTGGTGCTGCTGCTGGAGGCGGCCGGTCACGTCGCGCGCTCGCACGTCGATGCCGCCGCCTTCCTGGCCGCGTTGGACCCGGCCCGGCCGGGATGCGTGGTGGCCGACGTGCGCATGCCGGGAATGGGCGGCCTGGAATTGCAGCGCCATTTGCGGCAACAGCGCATCGACTTGCCGGTGATCATCATCACCGGCCATGCCGACGTGGCCATGGCGGTGCAGGCGCTGAAATCGGGTGCCGCCGACTTCATCGAAAAACCGTTCGACGAGGACGTGCTGCTGTCCAGTGTCGCCCGCGCCCTGGACACCGGCGCGCGCGCCTTTCGCGAACGCCGCCAACTGGCCGATATCAGCACCCGCGCCGCCACCCTGAGCCCGCGCGAGCGCGAGGTGATGGATCTTGTCGTCCAGGGGCTGCCCAACAAGGCGGTGGCGGTGGAACTGACCATCTCGGCCCGCACGGTGGAAATTCACCGCGCCCGGGTGATGGAAAAGATGGGGGCGGCCAGCCTGTCCGATCTGGTGCGCATGGCGCTTCGCCTGGAAGAGGGCGGCGCCGTATAAACCCATAGGTGAACCCCCGTATTGCGCCCCCGGCCGGCGGCCCTATGTTGGCCGGCTGGCATGGAAGCGGAAAGACAGGGGCGATGACCACGGACAACAACGGCGGCGATGGCGCGGTAACCGGATTGGCCAGCGCCATGCGTGCCTTCCTGGCCATGGAATCCGCCGGCGGCATTCTGCTGGTCGCCATGATGGTGTTGGCGCTGGTGGTGGTCAATTCGCCGCTGGGCGGGTGGTATCAAGGCGCCTTGGACCTGCATGTGGCGCTGCCGCTGGGGGTGCTGACCCTCGACAAATCGGTGCTGCACTGGATCAATGACGGCCTGATGGCGGTGTTCTTCCTGCTGGTGGCGCTTGAGATCAAGCGCGAGATGCTGGAGGGCGAGCTGTCGCGCCTGGGCCAGGTCATGCTGCCGGCCCTGGGGGCGTTGGGCGGCATGGCGGTGCCGGCGCTGATCTACGCGGCCTTTACCGCCGGATCGCCGGCCCTGCGCGGCTGGGCGATTCCGTCGGCCACCGACATCGCCTTTTCCCTGGGCGTGCTGTCGGTGCTGGGCCGCGCGGTGCCGACCTCGCTGCGGGTTTTCCTGACGGCGCTTGCCATCATCGACGATCTGGGCGCCATCCTGATCATCGCGTTTTTCTACAGCGGCGCGCTGTCGCCGTTTTTCCTGGCCGGGGCGGGGGCGGCGGTCGCCGTTCTGGTGGGGCTTAACCTGCTGGGCGTCCGCACTTTGTGGGCCTATCTGCCGGTGGGTGCGGTGTTGTGGGTGTGCATGCTGGAATCGGGCGTGCACGCCACCGTGGCCGGTGTGCTGCTGGGGCTTTGCATTCCGCTTCAAGGTGCGCCCGATCCCGAACGGGCGCCGCTGCGGCGGCTGGAACATGCCCTGCACCCGTGGGTGGCCTTTGCCATCCTGCCGCTGTTCGCCCTGGCCAATTCCGGCCTGTCGCTGGCCGGTATGGGCCTGAGCGCGCTGGCCGATCCCATCTTCCTGGGCGTGGCGTTGGGACTGTTCATCGGCAAGCAGTTAGGTGTGTTCGCCTGCGCCTGGGCAGTGATCAAGGCCGGCTGGGCCACGCTGCCCGAGGGCGCGGGGTGGCGGCACCTGTATGGCACCTGCGTGCTGACCGGCATCGGCTTCACCATGAGCCTGTTCATCGCCGGCCTGGCCTTTCCCGATGGCGACGGTATCGTCGCCACCCGGCTTGGGGTGCTGCTGGGGTCGGTGGTTTCCGCGTTTGCGGGCTACCTGATCATTGCAGCCGGAAGAAAACGCCCGACGGCATAGGCTTCGGATGTCCGAACCTTGCCTTTGCGCATAAGGCATAGGCACAATCGTCTTCCCCTTTTCATGGGATGAATGATTCGCCATGACCTGCGCACCAATTGTCCGACCGGCCCGTGCCGTTCTCAATCAGGCTCAAACCATAGCCCAGGCGGTTCAGATGTTCGCCGCCGCCGGCTTCGAGCCGTTGCCGGTGGTCGATGACGACGGCCGCCTTGTCGGGGTGTTCGGGCCGCGCGAACTTTCCACGCTGTTGCTGCCCATGGGGGCGCGGCTGGCGGGGGACAATTTCGACCTCGGCTTCGTTTCCGAGCCGCTGGCCGACTTGCGCGAACGTCTGACAGATGCTCAGGACGCCACGGTGGGCGAACATGCGGCCGAGCATGACCCCGTTCATCCCGATACATCGCTGGACGAGGTGTTGCTGCGCTTGCACCGAGGCGAATCCTTTCTTGTGGCCGTCGATCAGGATAACCGCGTGGTCGGGGTGGTGACCGCCGCCGCAGTGCTCAGTCACGTCGTGGAGGCTCGCTAGATGGCCGGTTCCGTCCTGTTCGGCCTTGCGCCCATGGCTGTGGCCACCGCCATTCTGACCGCGACTTACGCCGTCATCATCAGCGAGAAAATCAATCGGGCGGTGGTTGCCCTGCTCGGGGCCGGTGCCATGATCATGGCGGGCGTGCTCAATCAGGAAGCCGCCCTGCATGGCATCGATTTCAACACCATCGCCCTGCTGGTGGGCATGATGATTCTGGTCGCCATCACCCGGCGTTCCGGAGTGTTCCAATTCGTGGCGGTGTGGTCGGCCAAGAAGGTCAAGGCCAAGCCTGCCGGCATCCTGCTGGTGTTGCAGGTGGTGACGGCGGTGTTTTCCGCCTTCCTCGACAACGTCACCACCGTATTGCTGGTGGTGCCGGTGGCGTTGGTGATCACCGAGGAAATGAAGCTCAAGCCGTGGCCTTTCCTGATCGCCATCATTTTCGCTTCCAACATCGGCGGTACGGCCACCCTGATCGGTGACCCGCCCAACATCCTGATCGGCTCGGCCACCGGGCTGACCTTCAACGATTTCGCCATCAACCTCGCACCGGTAATTGCGCTGATCCAGGCGCTTACGGCTCTCTTCTTCCATGTCGTCTATGGGCGCAAGCTTTACGCCGCCCCCGAAGCGCAGGCGCGCATCATGGCGTTCTCGGAAAAGGATGCGATCACCGACGCCCGCCTTTTGCGGCAATCGCTGGCGGTGCTGGCGTTGGTGATCGGCGGCTTCATCTTTGCCCATGCGCTCGGGCTCGAACCGGGGACGATCGCGTTGGTGGGCGCCGCGCTGCTGATGCTTTTCTATTGCCTGGGCCGCGACGCGGAAAGCCAGTCGCACGAGATTCATAACATTTTCGGCCAAGTGGAATGGGTCACCATCTTCTTCTTCATCGGCCTGTTCGTGGTGGTGCACGGCGTCGAGGTGGCTGGCGTCCTCAACTGGCTGGCCCAGCATCTGGTGACGGTCACCGGCGGCGACCGGGCGGTGACGCTGGTGCTGATCCTGTGGGCGTCGGCCATTCTTTCGGCCGTGGTGGACAACATTCCCTTCGTCGCCACCATGATCCCGCTGGTCAAAAGCATGGCGCCCGCCATGGGTGGGCCCGAGGGGCTGAAGCCGTTGTGGTGGGCGCTCAGCCTGGGCGCATGCCTGGGGGGCAATGGTACCCTGGTGGGGGCCTCGGCCAACCTGACGGTTGCCGGATTGGCCGAACGCGCCGGTCATCCGGTGCGCTTCATTCCCTTCCTCAAGGTGGCTTTCGGTCTGATGGTGCTTTCTATCGCCATCGCCAATATCTACCTTTGGCTTCGCTTTCTTTAGGCGCCACGATTTCGCCATCACCTTATCGCTAATGTCGCCACGATTTCGGGGCATGCTTCTTTTCGATCAAGGGAGCGCCGCCCCGGATCGCCTCTCAACGACGGCGCGACAGAGACCATGATGGCGACCAAGACGACCCAGACCGCTGTTTCCCCTTCGTCGGACATCGACGCGGCCAAGGCCCCGGTGGGGACCGTGACGAAGGTGGAAAACGCCGAGGAGATGCGCAAGCGCCGCGCCGGCATCGCCTGTTTCCTGTAATTTTTCTCTGAAAGCCCCCGAGGGCGCGGCGGATGCCGCGCCACCCGGGCTTTTCCTCGCGCGGCGGCGTTGCTACCTTGGCAAAGGGCCAACGCGGAGGAGCCAATGGCGACCTATGATTTCGATTTGATCACGCTGGGCGCCGGTTCGGGCGGCGTGCGCGCTTCGCGGCTGGCGGCGCAGCTGGGCCAGCGGGTGGCGGTGGTCGAGGAATCCCGCGTCGGCGGCACCTGCGTCATGCGCGGCTGCGTGCCCAAGAAGCTGTTGGTCTATGGCGCCCACTTCGCCGAGGATCTGGCCGATGCCGAAGGCTTCGGCTGGTCGCTGGGCGAGGTGTCGTTCGACTGGGCGCGGCTGATCGCTGCCAAGAACGCCGAGTTGAACCGGCTGGAAACCGTCTACAACCGCATCCTGCGCGACAACGGCGTGACGCTGCTGGGCGGGCGCGGCGTGGTGGCCGACGCCCACACGGTCGAGGTCAACGGCACCCGCCTCACCGCCGAGCGCATCCTGATCGCCACCGGCGGCCGTCCGGCCTTGCCCGACATTCCCGGCATCCACCACGCCATCACCTCGAACGAGGCGCTGGACCTGATGCAATTGCCGGCGCGCATGGTGATCGTCGGCGCCGGTTACATCGCCGTGGAATTCGCCGGCATCTTCAACGCGCTGGGCGTCAAGGTCACCCAGGTGCTGCGCGGCGACACCGTGCTGCGTGGCTTCGATCAGGACGTGCGCGCCGCCCTGTCCGAGGAAATGGCCCGCAAGGGCGTGGATCTGCGCTGCGAGACGGTGGTGAAATCCATCGAGAAGACCGAACGCGGCTATTCCCTGCGCCTGTCGGGTGACGAGACGCTGGACACCGATCTGGTCATGTACGCCACCGGCCGCCGCCCTAACACCGACGGCCTGGGGCTGGAGGCGGCGGGGGTGAAGCTCGACCCGGCCGGCGCGGTGGTGGTGGACCAGTATTCGGCCACCAGCGTGCCGTCGATCTTCGCCATCGGCGATGTCACCGACCGCATGAACCTGACCCCGGTGGCCCTGGCCGAGGCGCGCGCGCTGATCGACACCCTGTACCGGGGCCGCCCCACTGCCGCCGATTACACCAACGTGCCGACGGCGGTGTTTTCCATGCCGCCCATCGGGACGGTCGGGCTGACCGAAGCCGAGGCGAGGGCGAAATGCGGCTGCGGCGTCGACGTTTACCTGTCGCGCTTCAAGCCCATGCGCAATACCCTGGCCGGCCGCGACGAACGCACCATGATGAAGCTGATCGTCGAGCGTGCCACCGACAAGGTGCTGGGCCTGCACGTGGTCGGCCCCGACGCCGCCGAGATGGTGCAGGGCTTTGCCGTGGCGCTGAAATGCGGCGTCACCAAGGCCCAGCTGGACTCGACCATCGGCATTCACCCCACCGCCGCCGAGGAGTTGGTGACCATGCGCGACAAGCGCCCCGACCCCAGCCCCGAATGTCAGGAATAGACTAACCCGTGGGCCTGTTCCCGTTAGCGTTTGGGGTGGCGCGGGAACAGGCGCGCGGGCCAGGGGTTGGTGCCTTGCGAAACAAGGTATCGGGAGGCCCCATGAAACATTCCGCATTCATACTCGCATCGGCGCTGATCCTGGCGGCGCCGGTTGGAGTGCTGGCTCAGGAACGCCAGCCCGGTCAGGAACCCCAATCGCAGCCCCAGCAGCGGGCCCAGCTTTCCGCCGACGCTCACCACGTCATCGGCAAGAAGGCGGTGAACGCCCAGGGCAAGGACGTGGGCAAGATCGACGACATCCTGATCGGCCAGGATGGCAAGGTGCAGGCCCTGGTGCTCGACGTGAAGGGCAAGAAGCGGGCGATACCGTGGAGCGAGGTGTCCATGCGCGCCGATCAGCTGACCGTCAACATGAGCGATCAGCAGCTGTCGCAACTGCCGGTCTACAAGGGCGAATCGGACTGACCTGTCCTCATCGGCGCTGGCGGTTCTAAGGGGATTGGCTTAGAACCGCCACTGATTGCCCGAGTGGAAACGCCGATGATGAACTACGATTACCCCCTGTGGCGGCCGCCTTCGGAAGGCGATAACCTGATCCTCCAGGCGACGCTGGGCTGCGGCTTCAACGGCTGCACCTTTTGTTCCATGTACAAGATCAAGGGCTATGTGGAACGCCCGCTGGAGGCCGTGTTCGCCGACATCGAACAGGCGGCGCGCGCCTGGCCCGACGCCAGCCGGGTGTTTCTGGCCGATGGCGACGCTTATGGCCTGCCAACCGATACCCTGGCGGCCATCTGCGCGAGACTGAAGGCGTCTTTCCCCAACCTGACGCGGGTTTCGGCCTATGCCACCCCGTTCAACTTGCTGAAGAAGAGCGTCGAGGAAATCCAGGCGCTGAAGGCGGCGAAGCTGTCGCTGGTCTATGTGGGCATCGAAAGCGGTTCCGACCTGATCCTCAGGAAGATCGCCAAGGGCACGTCGAAGGTGATGGAACAGGGGCTGGCCCGCGCCGCCGAGGCGGGGCTGAAGGTTTCCGCCACCGTGATCACCGGCCTGGGCGGCAAGACCCATTGGCAGGAGCACGTCGACGCCACCGCCGATTTGATCAACCGGGTGCCGGTGACCTATCTGTCCACCCTGCAACTGGGTCTGGAAGCCGAGGTGGCGCCGCGCTTCTTCGAGCGGTTCGGCGAGCCCTTCGTCTGGCAGGACGATGCCGGCGTGCTGGCGGAACTGCATCGGCTGGTGGAGCGGCTGAACCCGTCCCATCCGGTGATTTTCCGTTCCAACCACGCCAGCAACGCGCTGCCGTTGGCCGGCACGCTGCCCAAGGACAAGGGCAAGGTGCTGGCGCAAATTGAGCAGGCCATGACGGGCCAGCGGGAATTGCGCCCGGCCTGGATTCGCGGGCTGTAGCCAGCGCAATCTTACCGGTGGCAAGTAATTTCCGGAATTACTTGGTATGACTGAAGACATGGGCGCTGTCGGCCGTTGGCAGTCGGTGTCCGCGGGTGTACGATACTGCATCCCTTATTGAAACAAGGGGGGTGCGATGCCTGGGGTTGACGCCGCCGCCGGTGCGCCGGTCGTCCTGGATGGGGACGGCTTGGCCCAGTTGATCGCCGCGCTGAAAGCCAAGGGCTATCGGGTCATCGGCCCGCGCGCCGCCGATGGCGCGGTCATCTATGACGACATCGACGGCATTGCCGACCTGCCCGCCGGGCTGGGCGACGAGCAATCGGGCGGGCGCTATCGCCTGCGCCGCCGCGACGACGATGCCCTGTTCGGCTATACCGTGGCGCCGCAGGGGTGGAAACGCTTTCTGTATCCGCCGCGCCAGCGCCTGTTCGCCGCCCACCGCACCGGCGCCGGTTTCAAGGTCGAAGCCCCCGAGGCCGAGCCGCCGCCCATGGCATTCCTGGGCGTGCGGGCATGCGAACTGGCCGCCATCGCCGTGCAGGCGCGGGTGTTCGGCGACAAGGACTTCGCCGAGCCCGGCTATGGCCGCCGCCTGGCC
>DATGXU010000215.1:0-2985 GCA_035298685.1 Magnetospirillum sp.
GGTCGTTTGGCTCATCCGCGGCCCTTCAATTTGGCGGCGCGCACCGCATGGCGCAGTGCCGGCGGCACCAGCCCGTGCAAGCGGCGGCGCCAGACCGCCCGGCCAAAAGCCCGCTCGGCCTCGGCGGCGATGGCGGGGGCCCATTCCCAGTTCAGGCGCAGCATATCGCCGTCCATCCCCTGGTGGGCCTGCAGCCCCTTGGGAAACAGCGGCGCCAGGGTTTCGATGTCGCCACGGTCGTGACGCAACGGCAACGACACCGGTTCGCCCCGCTGAACGAAGGCCGTGACATTCCAGCAGTGATTGACGAAGGCGCCGTCGCGGACGTTGAAGCCGGCCAAAATCAGCGCATACATCAGAATGCCGAGGTTCCAGCCCGGGGTGACGTGACCGCCGACCACGAAGGGCGAATATTCCGGCAGCGACAGGAACAACCAGCCGCCGGGGCGAAGGATGCGGCGAATTTCGGCAAGGGCGCGCCCGGTATCGGGCACATGCTCAAGCACATGGGCGCACCACACCGCATCCATCTCGCCGTCGCCGATGGCCGCCATCGAGCAAACATCCTCGCCCGCCAGCACTTGCACGGTGGACGGTAACGGCTGCCCCAGATACGACGCCATGTCGTAACCTGTCGCCAGGACCCGGCTGCAGCGCCCCGCGAAGTGGCGGGCCGCCGCTCCGGTTCCGGTGCCGATATCGACGATGCTGTCGAAATCGTAAATGTCGGTCTGACGGATCAGGTGGTCCTGCGGATTCATTGCCGTTGCCCCCTACCTGCAGGAATGCGGACCGCGATCAGGGATTTGGGCAGTCCCAGCACTCTTTCGGTCATGATCACCGCATCGGGAAACAACGCCCGCAGGGCCGCGCGATCCAGCAGGCGGATGTTGTCGACCATCCGCCCCACCCGCTTCGCATTGGGGCGTTCCAGCAATCCCCACAGGCTGAACCACCGAACCAGGCGGCGGTACAGGGGAAGCGGCAGGTAGTGGATGAAGGGGGCCAAGGTGTGGGGCTCGACAGGAAACCAGCGATAGGGTGTCTGCACATAATAGGCCGGCGCCAGACGGGCGGTTTCGCGGGCGAAGGCCTGTTGCGCCGCCCAATCGCCCACATGTTCGATGACCGAATTGGAATAGGCGATGTCGAAGGAATAGTCGGGATAGGCCAGGGCACGGCCGTCGCCCGTTTCCGCCCGTATCTTCTCGCCGTCGCCTTCCTGCTGGTCGGGATTGACCAGAACCACCCACGGCAGCACCGACACCAGCCGCCAGTTGAACGCCGTGCCGCCGATGTCGATCACCCGGTCGTCGGCGCCCAGGCCGAACATGCGTTCGAACCGTTCCATGCGCGCCGTGCGGAAGTGGTGCATGGCCGCGCGCAGCAGGCGGACCAGGGGGCGTGAGGTGTGTCTCAATGCAGTGCGTGGATGCGAATGATGTGCTGGTAGTCGGCCTCGTTCAGCGCCGCCACTACCCGATCGAAAACCGCGCCGTTGACCGGGCTTTCCGCCGCCAGACGCACCGCGCGGGTCGGCTGAAGGATATAGGTGAGCCGCACCTGCCGCTCGAGGATGGCCTTGTCGTCGGCCGACATTCCGGGCATCAGCACAAAGGCCAGACGCAACCTGGGGATCATCAGGGCCGGCTCGACCGCCCCCGACAGGAACGACAGCCGCAGGGCCGCGCGGGACGACGGCGCGTCACCTTCCGCGAAGCGCCGCTGCGCCAGGGCGAACCAGGCGCCCGGGTGCATGGGCGAGCGCGACAACTGGGCCTCGTCGACGGCAACGGCAGGCGCGGCAGCGCCCGTTCCCAGGTCCTGCGCGGCAATGGCCGCCACCAGCCGCGGCACCGACAGCACCGACAGCGCAAGGCCCAGAACGATCACCGCCCCGGCGCCGAAACGCCGCCGGGCCATGACCCTATTGGCGGTAATATTTTCCGTAGGAGCCGAAATAGCCGTATCCCCCGTAGGCGGTGGCCGCCTCCCAGCTTTCCTTGGCCTGGGAAAGCACGATGCCGGTCACGTTCGCCCCGACCTTCTGCAGGCAGGGGATGCCCGATGCCACCGCGTCGCGCCGGGTGTCGTTCCACTTGACCACATAGACCACCTGATCGGCCACACAGGCCAGGCTTTGGGCGTCGGTCGCCGCCAGGCTGGGCGGGGCGTCGACGACGATGCGGTCGTAATGCGGCGCCAGCGCGGCCAGAATGCGCTCGATCCGGCCGCTGGCCAGGGTGTGACCCGACACCGCGTCGACCTTGCCGGCGGGCAGGATGTCGAAGCCGCCCTTGGCATAGGGCAGAACCTTGGACAACGGGTTCAGCGCGGGGTCTACCAGCAGCTGGGTCAATCCATCGGCGGGTTCCGTCCCCAGAGCCAGATGCTGCTGCGGGCGCATCAGATCGGCGTCCACCACCAGCACACGCTGGCCGGTGGCCGCGCAGACGAAGGCGAAGTGGCGGGCGATGAAGCTCTTGCCCTCACGCGGCACCGACGACGTGATCAGCACCACCTTGGCGCCCTGCGGCCCCGCCTGAGCCGCCAGCACGGCGCGCAACGACCGGAAGGCGTCGGCCATGGCCGAGCGGGCGTCCAGCGCCTCGTCCCGATTCTTCTGCAACGGGATGACCGAGAGAACCGGCAGGCCGGTCAACTGCTCGGCTTCCTCCACCGACCGAATGCGGCCGTTGAGGCGGTCGAGCAGAAATGCCAGGCCCAGCCCGCCGGCGATGGACAGGATGAGCGACAGCATGAAGATGCGCATGCGCCGCGGCAACGAGGGCTGCGCCGGGATCGACGCCGAGGACAGCACGCGGGCGTTGGCGCGCTGGATGCGCTCTTGGCCGACATCGCGCTTGTACTTGGCCAGGAAGCTTTCATAGAGCGAGCGGTTGGCTTCGGCCTGACGCTCCAGTTCGCGCAGATGAACCTCGGCCTGGCCCGACGCGTCCACATTGGCCTTCAGGCCATAAATCT
>DATGXU010000216.1:0-3502 GCA_035298685.1 Magnetospirillum sp.
AGGAGGCGACCGACGAGGGCGTGCGCGCCGAACTACGCCGGGCGCTGGCCGAATACGGCGTGCTGTTCTTTCGCAACCAGTCGCTGACCCCGGAACAGCAGATCGACGTCGCCCGTATTTTCGGCGACCCCGACAAGGCCAAGGCCTATTTCAAGCGTCACGAATCCAACAAGCTGATCGAGCTGATCGAGTTCAAGCCGGGCGAACCGGGCTATGGCACCGACCAGTGGCACGCCGACATCACGTTTTCGGCCAACCCGCCCACCGGCACGGTTCTGTATGCGCGCGACGTTCCCCCCATCGGCGGCGACACCGCCTGGGCCAGCGGCACCTATGTCTACGATCGCCTGGACCCGGCGCTGCAGGCCTATCTGGAAACGCTGGAGGCCGTGCACAGCATCGAGCACAGCGGTTGGCCCGAATGGTTCCTGACCCAGCCCAACGGCGAGGAACTGTACCGCCAAGCGCGCGCCGAACATCTGCCGGTAGTGCACAAGGTCGTCCAGACCCACCCGGTCACCGGCCGCAAGTTCGTCTATGTCAGCCCGAACTTCACCCTGCGCATCCGTGGTCTGTCGCGCCAGCAAAGCGACGCCCTGCTGACCTTCCTGTTCTCGCTGTTCGAAAAGCCGGAAGCCCAGGCCCGTTGGCGGTGGGAAAACAACGCGCTGGCCATCTGGGACAACCGCGCCACCGTCCATTACGCGGTGACCGATTATTCCGAATACCGGCTGCTGCACCGGGTGACGTTCGGCGAGGACAAGCCGTTCTAACGCCCAGACCGGAAAGAAAGCCATGCCGTGTCCCGGTGATCGGAAACGATCACCGGGATTGGCATCAAACGTCCAGGTCGCGCACGAACTTGGCGTGCTTCTGGATGTAGTGGAAGCGCAGTTCCGCCTTCTTGCCCATCAGGGTTTCCACCAGATTGGCGGCGTCCTTGGCTTCTTCCTTGTCTTCCTCGGTGCGCCCCGACGGCAGCGTCACCTTGATCAGGGTGCGCTTGGCCGGGTCCATGGTGGTTTCCTTGAGCTGCGACGGCGGCATTTCGCCCAGGCCCTTGAATCGGCTGATTTCCACGTTCTTCTTGCCGGCGAAGACCGTGCGCAGCAATTCCTCTTTATGGCTGTCGTCGCGGCCGTAGATCACAGTCTGACCATGGGCCAGACGATAGAGCGGCGGCATCGCCAGGAACAGGTGGCCGTCGCGGATGAGATCCGGCATTTCCTGATAGAAGAACGTCATCAGCAGGCTGGCGATGTGGGCGCCGTCCACGTCGGCGTCGGTCATGATGACGATGCGTTCATAGCGCAGCTTTTCACGATCATAGGACTCGCGGGTGCCGCAGCCCAGCGCCTCGATCAGGTCCTTGACCTCTTGGTTCTGGCGCATCTTGTCGGTGGAGGCCGAGGCGACGTTCAGGATCTTGCCCTTGAGCGGCAGGATGGCCTGAGTCTCGCGGTTGCGGCTGGACTTGGCCGAGCCACCGGCCGAATCGCCCTCGACCAGGAACAATTCGGTGCCCACATTGATCTGGCGGGTGCAATCGGCCAGCTTGCCGGGCAGACGCAGCCGCTTGGTGGCGGTCTTGCGGCTGGTTTCCTTGGCGGCACGCTTGCGCTGGCGTTCCTCGGCACGGTCGATGATGCGGGCCAGCAGCGCCTTGCCCGATTCGGTGTCGGCCGACAGCCAGTGGTCGAAATGGTCCTTGATCGCGTTTTCCACCAGACGGGTGGCTTCGACGGAAACCAGCTTGTCCTTGGTCTGCCCCTGGAATTGGGGGTCGCGGATGAACAGGCTGACCAGCACGCAAGCGCCGCCCATCACGTCCTCGGCGGTGACCTGGGCGGCCTTCTTGTTGCCCACCAGATCGCCATAGACGCGCAGGCCCTTGGTCAGCGCGTTGCGCAGGCCCTGTTCGTGGGTGCCGCCCTCGGGCGTGGGCACCGTGTTGCAATAGGTGTTGAGGAAGCCGTCTTCGTCATCGTCGGGCCACGCCACCGCCCATTCCACTTGGCCCATGTCGTCGGCCAGCGGCGCGGTGCCGGCGAAAAAGCCCCGGGTCAGCAGCGGCCGATCCTTCAGCACGGCGCTCAGGAAGTCGGACAGGCCGTTGGGGAAATGCAGCGTATCCTCGGCCGGGATGTCGTCGCCTTCGTCGATCAGCAGCGGATCGCACTTCCAGCGGATCTGGACGCCACGGAACAGATAGGCCTTCGACCGCGCCATGCGGTACAGCGTGCGCGCCTTCAGCCGCGCGCGGTCGCCGAAGATTTCCGGATCGGGATGGAACAGCACCGAGGTGCCGCGCCGGTTCTGCACCGCGCCCACCTCGATCAGCGGGCCCAGCGGCGTGCCCCGGCTGAATTCCTGGCGATACAGCTTGCGTTCGCGGGCGACCTCGACCACCAGCCGGTCGGACAGCGCGTTGACCACCGACACGCCGACACCGTGCAGGCCGCCCGACACCTTATAGGCGTCGCCGCCGAACTTGCCGCCCGAGTGCAGCGTGGTCAGGATGACCTCGAGCGCGCTCTTGTCGGGAAACTTCGGGTGCGGGTCCACCGGAATGCCACGGCCGTTGTCGCGCACGGTGGCGCAGCCGGTGGCATCCAGTTCCAGTTCGATCCAGCTGGCATGCCCGGCCACCGCCTCGTCCATGGCGTTATCCAGGACTTCGGCCACCAGATGGTGCAGGGCACGGTCGTCGGTGCCGCCGATATACATGCCGGGACGGCGACGAACCGGCTCCAGACCTTCGAGAACCTCGATGTCCTTGGCCGAGTACTCGTTGCCCTTGGGGGCAAGCTGTTGGAAGAGATCAGACATGGGGGCATTATAGGGGGGACGTGCCCACGCGCAAGCGGCGCCTGAAGCCGACTGCGCCACGCAACAACCCATTGTAACGGCGGAGACTTTCCCCAATGACCGCGCCCGAGAGCATCGAAAACGCCACCGCGCCCAAAGGCCGTCTGTCCATCCGCACCGTCGCCATGCCCGCCGACACCAACCCCAACGGACAGATATTCGGCGGCTGGTTGATGAGCCAGATGGATCTGGCCGGCGGCACCCACGCCTTTAAGCGCACGCGCGGCCGGGTGGTCACGGTGGCGGTGGACGCCATGGAATTCCACCATCCGGTGGAGGTGGGCGATGAGCTGACCTGTTATACCGAGATCATCCGGGTCGGCCGCACCTCGCTGGCCATCCGGGTGGAAGCCTGGGTGCGGCGGCGCTGCCTCGACGCCACCCAGCTCAAGGTCACCAGCGCCACCTTCACCTATGTCGCCATCGACGAAGACCGCGCCAAGCGCCCGGTGCCGCCCGAGGAATAAGTCATACCATATCCCGCTGATCGGAACCGATCAGCGGGCGCCCTTGTATGTCTTGACCAGCGTCGGCAGTAAGCTACGCGAGGCTGGCGAGGGGTGAGCTTGTTCCGCCCTTTCTCGTTGGAGTGCGTGCTTGAGATCAGGCCCCCTTCGCCGTGCCGCGCTTGAGA
>DATGXU010000217.1:0-3530 GCA_035298685.1 Magnetospirillum sp.
CGACGCCCAGGCTGACCGCCACCGTCAGCCCGCCGATGGCGGCCATCCATGCCACGCTCAGCATGTGGTTGCCGGCAACCACGACCACGGCGCCGCAGCCCAGCGACACCAACACCGGGAAGTGGACAAGGTAAAGCGGAAAGGACAGCCGCCCCATCTGCCGGGACAGGCGGTTGCGCAGGAAGGCGGTGGCGCGGTCGTTGCCGTGCATGGACACCACGAAGGTGCTGGCGGCCATCAGATAGACCGGCGGCGCATAGATGTCGAAGTACAGCAGGTAGCCGCCGGTCGCCAGCGCCATGGCCATGCCCAGCCCGGTGACGGCGCGGCTGCGCGGGGTGTGCTGCATGCGGGCGAAGACCTGCCGGCCGTGCAGCTTGCCCAGCAGGAAGCCCACCAGGAAGCCGCACAGGAACGGGTACCAACCGGCGCAGGCCAGGATGACCACCACCAGCACCACATCCAGGCGGCGGATGTATTTGTCGGCCCACAGCAGCACGAAGACGATGAACGAGCCCATCAACTCGGTCTCCATCGTCCACAGGAACGGGTTGTACGAAATCTCGGTGCTGTGGTGGGCGTAGACGCCGAAGGTGGCGTATTCCAACAGGCCGGTGACGCTGGGCTGGAACGGCAGAAAGCGGCCCAGCCATTCCTGGCCGTTCAACAGCGCGGATGCCTGTTGGGGAAAGGTCAGCCCCAGCGACAGCAGAACGAAAACCAGCAGGCAGGAACAGAAGATCGGGATGGTCAGGCGCGGATACCGCTTCAGCGCCTGCCGGGCGATCAGGCGGCGGTCGCGGCTTTGCCAATAGGGAAGCGACAGCGCCTCGCCCGACAGCACGAAGAAGATCGCCACCGCCATGTGGCCGTTGAACAGGGCGGCGGTGACGGGCGTGCGGAAGCTGGGGTCGGCGCGGCCGAACATTTCCCAAAAGACGTGGAAGCACACCACCGAAAGCGACGCCCATCCCCTGAGGCCGTCCAGCTCCAGGAAACGGTGGCCGCCGGACTGCGGCGGGGTTCGGGATTTTGGGGCGGTGGGCATGCGCGGGGGCTGGGGATCGACAACCATCGCGCGCATCATAAACAAAAAGCCCCCCTGCCGTCACCGGCAGGGGGGCTTCTGCGTCAAAAAATTACTTCCGGATCTGCCACACGGCCGGCGAACGCCACATGCGGGCCTTCAGCAGCTCGCGCTGGCACTTGAACTCGCCCGGCAGACGATCGAGGAACTTGTCGAACAGGTCCTCTTGGCTGCGCGCCTCGGCGACACCGGCCTCGCGGTCGATGGTCATCAGTTCCTGGAACTTGTCCTGCGGGTAGTCCAGGCCGTTCCACTCGATGTCGTCATAGGTGGGGACGTTGCCGAACGGGCTTTCGATGGCCGGGGCGCGGCCATGAACGCGATCGACGATCCACTGCAGCACGCGCATGTTGTCGCCGAAGCCCGGCCACATGAACTTGCCGTTGGCGTCCTTGCGGAACCAGTTGACGCGGAAGATGGCCGGCGGGTTGGCGACCTTGCGGCCCATCTCCAGCCAGTGGCTGAAGTAGTCGGCCATGTTGTAGCCGCAGAACGGCAGCATGGCGAAGGGGTCGCGGCGGATGGCGGCCTGGCCGACGGCGGCGGCGGTGGCTTCCGAGCCCATGGTGGCGGCCAGATACACGCCATGGGTCCAGTCGAACGACTGATACACCAGCGGCATGGTCTTGGACAGGCGGCCGCCGAAGATGAAGGCCGAGATCGGCACGCCGGCCGGGTTTTCCCAATCGGGGTCAACCGAGGGGCACTGGCCGACCGGGGCGGTGAAGCGGGCGTTCGGATGGGCGGCCGGAGCTTCCGAGGCCGGGGTCCAGTCGTTGCCCTTCCAGTCGATCAGGTGCGCCGGCTTCTCGTCGGTCATGCCTTCCCACCAGATGTCGCCATCGTCGGTCAGCGCGACGTTGGTGAAGATGGTGTTCTTGGCGCAGGCGGCCATGGCGTTGGCATTGGTGTTGTAGCCGGTGCCGGGGGCGACGCCGAAGAAGCCCGCTTCCGGGTTGATGGCGTAGAACTTGCCGTCGGCACCGGGCTTGATCCAGGCGATGTCGTCGCCGACGGTCCAGATCTTCCAGCCGTCGAAGCCCTTCGGCGGCTGCAGCATGGCGAAGTTGGTCTTGCCGCAGGCCGACGGGAAGGCGGCCGCCACATAGGTCTTCTCACCCTGCGGGTTCTCGACGCCGACGATCTGCATGTGCTCGGCCAGCCAGCCTTCGGTGCGGCCCATGGTCGAGGCGATGCGCAGCGCGAAGCACTTCTTGCCCAGCAGCGCGTTGCCGCCGTAGCCCGAACCGTACGACCAGATGGTGCGCTCTTCGGGGAAGTGGCTGATGTTGATGTTCTCGGGGTCGCACGGCCAGGCGACGTCCTTCTCGCCGGCAGCCAGCGGCTTGCCGACCGAGTGCAGGCACTTGACGAAGTCGCCGTCCTTGCCGATCAGGTCCAGCACGGCCTGACCCATGCGGGTCATGATGCGCATGTTGGTGCAGACATACGGGCTGTCGGTGATCTCGACGCCGATATGGGCGATGTCCGAGCCCAGCGGGCCCATGGAGAACGGCACCACGTACATGGTGCGGCCCTTCATGCAGCCGTCGTACAGCTTACCCATCCGCGCCTTCATCTCGGCGGGGGCGACCCAATTGTTGGTCGGGCCGGCGTCGTCCTTGCTGGAACAGCAGATGAAGGTGCGATCCTCGACACGGGCGACGTCGCGCGGGTCGGAGCGGCAGAGATACGAATTGGGGCGCTTGGCCTCATTCAGCTTGATCATCGTGCCGCCGGCGACCATCAGCTCGCACAGGGCATCGTACTCCCGCTCGGAGCCGTCACAGATGTGGATGGCGTCGGGCTTGCACAGCTTCGCCATCTCGTCGATCCACGCCAAAAGTTTGGCATTGACCGTGCTGCCGCCGGGAATACCGAGTTTCGTCATGATTACCGTTCTCCATCCCATTGATGGTGGCCGTTCCACATGGCCCCTGAATGACGCGCAGGCATTGCCTTGGACAGGCAAGCCTTGGTCGAGGGGTTCGACCGCCGAAATTGGCGCAAGCAGGGCTGCGCCGCCGCCGTGAAGAGGAGGCGAAGATATCCTTCCCGCGTGGCGCGAGCAATGGCCTTAGTGTGGCAGGGCTACTTCCAAAGGCCTAGGCGAAGGCGCGGGCAACCGATTCGGCCAGCGCGGCGGGAACCTGGGCGGCGGCGTCAATCGGGGCGCGAAAGTCCAGACGCCTGGATTCCTGCTGGTTTGCAAGTTCGACGCCGTCGGGATCGAGGGCGCGGAACCGCCAATCCGGCCCCAGGCGCGCCAGGGTGGCGGCATGGTCGCGATTGGCCGCCTCGAGCAGCCCGGCTTCGGCCTCGCGCAGGGCGGCGACCATGGCCGGGGCCAGGCCGAACGGGGCGTCGAACCACACCGCCCGGCCGAGGCCGCCGACGAAGTGCGCACGTTCGGGCTGGATGCGCCAGATGCCGAAATCGCCGA
>DATGXU010000218.1:0-8447 GCA_035298685.1 Magnetospirillum sp.
CCGCCACCACGTCGACGCCCACGCCGACGATCAGCCATTCCCGCCCGACCGGCTCCAGCAGCATTCCACAACATTTGCGGCCCCGGGCCAGCACGTCGTTGGGCCATTTGCAGGTGAACGGAACGCCGGGCACCAGGGTGCGAAACGCGTCGACCAGGGCGACCGCAGCCGCGAAGCCCAGTTGGGCGGCGGTGCCGAGATCGCCATCCAGGCGGATCAACGTCGAACAATGCAGATTGCCGATCGGGCTGATCCAAGGCCGGGCGCGCCGTCCGCGTCCGGCGGTCTGGTGGGCGGCCGACACCACAAGAAGATCGGCGGCGGCCCCGGAAAGGGCCAGCCGCCGCGCTTCGTCGTTGGTGCTGCCGACGCTGTCCAGCCTGACATGGCTGAACGGCGCCGGCAGAACAGGGCTTGTCATCACCCGGCAGCCGCCGGGAACAGCACCAGGGCCGCAGCCTTGGCCGTGTTGACCAGCGGACCGGGCAGGAAGGTGAAGACCAGGACGACCAGGGTCGACACCGCCATCACCATGGACAGTGCGGCGCTGCCGGCGCGGTCGAAGGGCTCGCCCGCCTCGTCGAAATACATGACCTTGATGATGCGCAGGTAATAGAACGCACTCACCACGCTGGTCAGCATGCCGACGATGGCCAGGGTGTACAGGCCGGAATTCACCGCCGCCATGAACACGTAGAACTTGCCCCAGAAGCCGGCCATGGGCGGGATGCCCGCCATGGAGAACATCAGGGCAGCCATCACCGCCGCCATGGCCGGGCTGGTCTTGGACAGGCCTGCCAGATCGTCGATGCCTTCCACCAGGCGGCCCTTGGCGCGCATGCACAGGATGACGGCGAAGGTGCCGACATTCATGAACAGGTAGATGGCCAGATAGATCAGCACGCCCTGGATGCCCTCGGCGGTGCCGGCGGCCAGACCGACCAGGATGAAGCCCACATGGCCGATGGACGAATAGGCCATCAGACGCTTGATGTTGGTCTGCACGATGGCGGCGAAGGCGCCAACGAACATGGACAGCATCGAGATGACGACGATGACCTGGCGCCACTGGTCGATCAGATCGGCGAACGGCCCCATCATCACGCGGACCAGCAGGATCAGCGCGGCGATCTTGGGGGCCACCGCGAAGAACGAGGTCACCGGGGTGGGCGCGCCTTCATAGACGTCGGGGGTCCACATGTGGAACGGCACCGCCGAGATCTTGAAGCACAGGCCGGCCATGATGAACACCAGACCGGCGATGAAGCCCAGGTGCGGATGGGCACCGTGGCCGCCGAAGATCTTGATCAGGCTGTCGAACGAGGTGGCGCCCGAGAAGCCGTAGACCAGCGAGACGCCGTACAGCAGCATGCCCGAGGCCAGCGAGCCCAGCACGAAGTACTTCAGGCCGGCTTCGGTGGCGCGGGCGCTGTCGCGGTGATAGGCGGCCAGCACGTACAGCGACAGCGACTGCAGCTCAAGGCCCAGGTACAGGGCGATGAAGTCGTTGGCCGACACCATCATCATCATGCCCACGGTGGCGAACAGGATGAGGACGGGATATTCGAAACGGCCCAGCTTTTCCTTGTCCAGGTACTGCAGGCTCATGGCGGCGGTCAAAGCCGACGCGGCCAGGATCAGCACCTTGGCGAAGGCGGCGAAGCCGTCGGTCAGGAACATGCCGCCGAAGGCGGTGTGCCGCTCGGCGCCGGTGGCGACCACCAGCAGGGCGGTCACCGCCATCACGGCGATGGCCAGGCCGGAGATGCCGCGCGTGGCGTCTTCCTTCTTGAAGACGCCCAGCATCAACAGGGCGATCGTCGCCACCACGGCGAAGATCTCCGGGAGGACCGGGAAAAGGTCCAGGTTCTCGGTCATGTCCAGTCCCCCTTATCGAGCCGCGACGGAGACGCCGTTGGCGGCAGCCTTCGCCAGCTCGAAATTGTTGATCAGCTTGGCCACCGAGGCATGCACCGGCTCGAGGAAGGCGTTCGGATAAACACCCATCCAGATCACCACGACGATCAGCGGCACGAACATGGCGACCTCGCGCGGGCTCATGTCCAGGATGTCCTTGAGGTCGTCACGCACCAGGCGGCCGAACACCACGCGGCGGTACAGGTACAGCATGTAGGCCGCACCCAGGATCAGGCCGGTGGAGGCGAACAGCGCCACCCAGGTGTTCATCTGGAACACGCCCAGCAGAACCAGGAACTCGCCGACGAAGCCCGAGGTGCCGGGCAGACCGACCGAGGCCATGGTCATGAACAGGAACACCAGAGCGTATTTCGGCATGCGGGTCGCAAGGCCGCCGTAGCGGGTGATCTCGCGGGTGTGCATGCGGTCATAGACCACGCCGACGCAAAGGAACAGCGCGCCCGACACCACGCCGTGCGACAGCATCTGGAAGATGGCGCCTTCCACCGCCTGGGTGGTCAGCGCGAAGGTGCCGATGGTGACCAGGCCCATGTGCGCGATCGACGAATAGGCGATCAGCTTCTTCATGTCGTTCTGCACCAGGGCCACCAGCGAGGTGTAAATCACCGCGACGATGGACAGGGTGAACACCAGCGGCGCGAAGTATTCGCTGGCATACGGGAACATCGGCACCGAGAAGCGCAGGAAGCCGTAGCCGCCCATCTTCAACAGCACGCCCGCCAGGATCACCGAACCGGCGGTCGGCGCCTCGACGTGGGCATCCGGCAGCCAGGTGTGCACCGGCCACATGGGCACCTTGACCGCGAACGACGCGAAGAACGCCAGCCACAGCCACAGCTGCATGCTCTGCGGGAAGGTGTGCGCCATCAGGGTCGGGATGTCGGTGGTGTGCGCCTGGAAGTACATGGCCATCATGGCCACCAGCATCAGCACCGAACCCGCCAGGGTGTAGAGGAAGAACTTGAACGCCGCATAGACGCGGCGGGCACCGCCCCACACGCCGATGATGATGAACATGGGGATCAGCACGCCTTCGAAGAAGACGTAGAACAGCACCATGTCGGTGGCGCAGAACATGCCGATCATCAGGGTCTCGAGGACCAGGAAGGCCACCATGTATTCCTTGACCCGATGCTCCACCGCGCCGATGGACGACAGGATGCAGATCGGGGACAGGAAGGTGGACAGCAGCACGAACCACAGCGAGATACCGTCCACCCCCATGGAATAGGAGATGGCGGTACCCGGCAGCCACAAGGCGGTTTCCTTCAACTGGAAGTCCGCGGACGCCCCGTTGAATTGAGCCAGGATGAACAGCGACACCACGAAGGTCGCCAGCGAGGTGAGCAGCGCGACGTTGCGTGCGTTGCGCGCCACCACCTGGGCTTCGCCGCGGATCGCCAGGATGAACAACGCACCTACCAGCGGCAGGAACGTCGTCAGCGAGAGCAGAGGCCAGTCGGTCATAATTATCCCCAGGCTTAGCGCGCGTTGAACATGTACCAGGTCACGAACACCGCCACGCCGATCAGCATCGCGAAGGCGTAGTGATACAGGTACCCGGACTGAAGCTTGCCGACCTTCTTGGCGATCACCGTGGTGGCCGCAGCCACGCCATCGGGACCGACGCCGTCGATCAGCGCCCCGTCACCGCCCTGCCACAGGCCACGGCCCAGGCGGAAGGCGGGCTTGACGAACAGGAAGTCGTACAATTCATCGAAGTACCACTTGTTCAACAAGAAGCGGTACAGGCCGCCGAAGGTGCCGGCGATCATGCCCGGCAGCGAGGGCACGAACATGTACAGGATGTAGGCCAGCGAGATACCGGCGACGCCGACGATGGTCGGCAGGGTGCCGACCCAGGCTTCCAGATGATGGGCGTTTTCCAGCGTCGGATGCAGGGTCTTGATCGCCTCGCGCCAGAATTCGTGGCTGCCGTGGCCCACGAACATGTCGTAGCCCAGCCAGCCCGAGAACACCGCACCGGTGGCCAGCACGCACAGCGGCAGCACCATGACGGCCGGGCTTTCGTGCACGTGAGCCATCACGTGCTCGTCGGCGCGCGGCTTGCCATGGAAGGTCATGATCAGCAGACGCCAGGAATAGAAGGCGGTCAGGAAGGCCGCGCCGATACCCATCCAATAGGCCAGCTGGCCGGCGATGGAATGAGAGGCGAAGGCGGCTTCCAGGATCATATCCTTGGAATAGTAGCCGGCGAAGAACGGCATGCCGGCCAGGGCCAGCGAACCCACCCACATCAGCACCCAAGTGATCTTGACGTGCTTCCAGATGCCGCCCATGCGGCGGATATCCTGCTCGTCGCTCATGGCGTGGATCACCGAACCGGCGCCCAGGAACAGCAGGGCCTTGAAGAAGGCGTGGGTCATCAGGTGGAACACGGCGGCCTGATAGGCCGAAACACCGATGGCGAAGAACATGTAGCCGAGCTGCGAGCAGGTCGAATACGCGATCACGCGCTTGATGTCGTTCTGGACGCAGCCGACGGTGGCGGCAAAGAACGCCGTCGCCGCGCCGACCAGGGTCACCACGGTGAGCGCGGTGTCCGAGTACTCGAACAGCGGGCTCATGCGGGCGACCATGAAGACGCCGGCGGTCACCATGGTGGCGGCATGGATCAGCGCCGACACCGGGGTCGGGCCTTCCATGGCGTCGGGCAGCCAGGTGTGCAGGCCCAGCTGGGCCGACTT
Organism: Magnetospirillum sp.; assembly: GCA_035298685.1. GTDB lineage: Bacteria > Pseudomonadota > Alphaproteobacteria > Rhodospirillales > Magnetospirillaceae > Magnetospirillum. The sequence goes on from DATGXU010000218.1 coordinate 4,647, forward strand.
GCCCATGGCGCCCACGAACAGCAGCAGGCAGCAGATGGTGATGGCGTTGGCGTTGATGCCGAAGAAGGTCACCGTGGCGGCGGCCTTGTCGGGCGCGGCGGCGAAGATGGCGTCGAAGCTCACGCTGTCGAACAGGAAGTAGACGCCGAAAATGCCGAGCGCGAAGCCGAAGTCACCCACGCGGTTGACCACGAAGGCCTTGATGGCGGCGGCCGAGGCCGACGGCTTCTCGAACCAGAAACCGATCAGCAGGTAGGACGCCACACCCACGCCTTCCCAGCCGAAGAACATCTGCACCAGATTGTCCGCCGTCACCAGCATCAGCATGGCGAAGGTGAACAGCGACAGATAGCTCATGAAGCGCGGGATCGAGGGATCGTGGCTCATGTAGCCCACGGAATAGACGTGGACCATGAACGAAACCCAGGTCACCACGATCATCATCACGGCGGTCAGGGTGTCGAACTTCAGCGCCCACGACACATCCACCGAACCGGACTTGATCCAGTGCAGCAGCGTGATGGTCACGGCGTTGCCGTCGATGGCGACGTCCTTGAAGATCAGACCGGCACAGGCGGCCGAAATGCCAAGCAACGTACAGGTGACGAGCTGCGCCCCGCGGTCACCGATGAAGCGGCCGAAAAAGCCGGCAACGATCGAGCCCAGCAGCGGCAGGAAAATGGCGGCGACGAACTGCATCGCTGTTTACCCCTTGAGCTGGCTGATTTCCTCGACCGCGATGGTGCCGCGGTTGCGGAAGAAGACGACGACGATGGCCAGACCGATGGCCGCCTCGGCGGCGGCGACGGTCAGGATGAACATGGCGAAGACCTGCCCCACCAGATCGTTCAGGTAGGACGAGAACGCCACCATGTTGAGGTTCACCGCCAGCAGCATCAGCTCGACGCTCATCATGATGATGATAACGTTCTTCCGGTTCAGGAAGATGCCGAACACGCCAAGCGTGAACAGAACCGCGGCGACGGTCAGGTAGTGGGCGAGACCGATCTCGAACATCAGATGCCTCCCCCGGTGGCGACCTTACGGATTTCGACGCTGTTCTTGCCGGTGCGGGCAACCTGGTCGGCGATGACCTGCTTGCGGACACCCTCGCGGCGACGCAGCGTCAGCAGGATGGTACCGACCATGGCCACCAGCAGCACCAGACCCGAGGCCTGGAACAGGTAAGCGTAGGTGGTGTAGATGACGCGGCCCAGGGCCTCGGTGTTGCTGACGTCGGCGACCGCCGGGATCGGCGAGCGCACCAGCGCCTCGACGTCCGGCGCGAAGGCCCAGCCACCGAACAGGGTGGCCAGCTCGACCAGCAGCACCAGACCGATGACGGCACCGGTGGGCAGGTACTGCAGGAAGCCCTCGCGCAGCTTGAGGAAGTTGATGTCGAGCATCATCACGACGAACAGGAACAGCACCGCCACCGCGCCGACATAAACCACCACCAGAACCATGGCGAGGAATTCGGCACCGAGCAGCAGGAACAGGCCGGCCGCGTTGAAGAAGCACAGAATGAGGAACAGCACGGAATTGACCGGGTTGCGCGAGGAGATGACCATCACCCCGCTACCCACGGTCAAAGCCGCGAACATGTAGAATATGAGAGCCGCGATCATGCCGTCCCCCTGATCACCGGTAAGGCGCGTCGGCGGCGATGCGGAGGGCCAGTTCGGCCTCCCAGCGGTCGCCGTTCGCGAGCAATTTGGCTTTGTTGTACATCAGCTCGGCCCGCGTCTCGGTGGCGAACTCGTAGTTCGGTCCCTCGACGATGGCGTCCACCGGGCAGGCTTCCTGACACAGACCGCAATAAATGCACTTGGTCATGTCGATGTCGTAGCGCCGGGCACGCCGCGAACCGTCTTCGCGGGGTTCCGCGTCGATGGTAATCGCCTGGGCCGGGCACACCGCCTCGCACAGCTTGCACGCGATGCAACGCTCTTCACCGTTGGGATAACGGCGCAACGCGTGCTCGCCACGGAAGCGCGGCGACAGCGGACCCTTTTCATAAGGGTAGTTGATGGTCACCTTGGGCTTGAACATGTAGCGGAACGTCAGCGCCAGGCCCTGAACGAGCTCGACCAGCAGGAACGCCCGCGCAGTGCGGTCGATGAAAGCCATCTCTATCTCCTTAACCCTGACCCGGCAGCCAACCGAACGCGACCAGCACGCCCGAGGTCAGCACCAGCCAGAACAGCGAGAACGGCAGGAAAATCTTCCAACCCAAACGCATGAGCTGGTCATAGCGGTAACGCGGGAAGGTCGCGCGAACCCACAGGAAGATGAACAGGATCGCGCAGACCTTGAGGGCGAACCAGATCACACCCGGCAGCGGCAGCCAGCCCAGACCCGGCAGCGGCAGCCAGCCACCCAGGAACAGCACCGTGGTGATGCCGCTCATCAGGATCATGTTGGCGTACTCGCCGAGGAAGAACAGGGCGAAGGTCATCGCCGAGTATTCCACGTTGTAGCCGGCCACCAGTTCCGATTCCGACTCGGGAAGGTCGAAGGGCGCGCGGTTGGTTTCCGCCAGGATCGACACCACGTAGATGACGAACATGGGGAAATGCGGAATCACGAACCAGATCGTTTCCTTCTGCTTCATGACGATGTCGGTGAGGTTCAGCGAGCCGGTGGTGATCAGAACCGAGATCATCACCAGACCCATGGACACTTCATACGACACCATCTGCGCAGCGGAACGCAGACCGCCCAGGAAGGCGTATTTCGAGTTCGACGCCCAGCCCGACATGATGATGCCGTACACGCCCAGCGACGAAATCGCGAACAGGTACAACACACCCACGTTGATGTCGGCCAGCACCCAGCCCTGATCGAACGGGATCACCGCCCAGGCGATCAGCGCCAGGATGAAGGTCAGCATGGGGGCGACGACGAACACCGCCTTGTTGGCGCCGGTCGGAAGGATGGTTTCCTTCAGAAACAGCTTGGCGCCGTCGGCCAGCGGCTGCAGCAGGCCCAGCGGGCCAACCACGTTCGGGCCCTTGCGCAGTTGGATGGCGCCGATGACCTTGCGCTCGGCGTAGGTCAGATAGGCGACCGCCACCAGCAGCGGCAGGACGATGGCGAGAATCTGGAGGACGATGACGACCAGACGCCAGATCTCGGCGGGCAGCAGCCCAGAGAGCAGATCAACCATGGGTCCCCGTCTTCTTATGGTTGCAGCCACAGCCCGCGCCGAACGCGGCCGTGCATTCCGCCATGGTCTTGGAAGCGCGGCTGATCGGGTCGGTCATGTAATAATTGTCGATGGCCGAGGCCAGCGGCTTGTCGCCAAGCGCCCCGTCGGCACCGAAAGCAGCACCCCAGGCCGCCGCGACCACCGTGTCGGTGGTGGCGAACACCGGGTTCACCGCCGCCAGGCGATCGCGAACCTGCTTGGGCGTGTCGTAGGGCAGAGCCTTGCCGAGCACGTCGGACAGGGCGCGGATCACGCGCCAGTCTTCCTTGGCCTCACCCGGCGCGAACACCGCCAGACGGGTCCGCTGGACGCGGCCCTCGGTGTTGACGTAGGTGGCCGACTTTTCGGTGTAGGCGGCACCCGGCAGCACCACGTCGGCGCGGTGGGCACCGGCGTCGCCATGGCTGCCCAGGTACACCACGAAGGCGTTGCCCAGGCCCTTGACGTCCACTTCGTCGGCGCCGATCAGGAACACCGCCGAGATGTCGCCCTTGGCGGCGCCTTCGACGATGCCGGCGACGTCACGGCCACCGGCCTGCGGCACGAAGCCCAGATCGAGGCCACCGACGCGGGCGGCGGCGGTGTGCAGC
>DATGXU010000219.1:0-14707 GCA_035298685.1 Magnetospirillum sp.
TCCAGGCGATGGCCTGGCCCGAGCGGGCGCCCTCGAACGCCTGTTGGCCGGCCTGGTTGGCATAGCTGTTGTCGGCGTGATCCAACGACTGGCCCACTTCCGATCCCAGGAAGGCGCCCAGCAGGGTGCCGACGGCGGTCATGGCCAACTGGCCCTTGCCCTTGCCGAATTGCGAACCGGCCAGCGCGCCGCCGACGCCGCCCAGCACGGCACCGCCGGTCTGCTTGGAAATGCCGTAGCCGCTGTCGCTGCCGCCGCCACCGCCATAACCGCTGTTCGCGTATCCGCCGCCTTGCTGGGCGCATGCCGCCAGCGACGCGGCCAGGGCGCAGGCCATCAAAATCCGCTTCATGGTCGTTCTCCGCTTCTGCCGGGGCGCCGCGATCCGGGGCCGCCGAGCCCGAGAATAGTCAGGGATGGCGGCTGATCCGAGGCGCGATTAAGGCTGAGCGGTGGCGGAAACGAAAAACGCCCGCCGAAAGGGGCGGGCGTCTTCCTGTAGCGGTAGGGCGGCGGGCTTATTCGGCCTCGCCGTCCTCGTTATGATCCACGTACTGGGGCGCCACCGTGCCGGCGCGCGGACGGGCCAGGGCGACGGCCTTTTCCAGGTCGGACTCGGTGCACAGACCCAGGGTGACCGGATTGCGCGGCTTGATATTCGGCGCATTCCAATGGGTCTTTTCCCGCACCGACTGGATGGTCGGCTTGGTGGTGCCGATCAGCTTGCACAGCTGGGCGTCCGACAGTTCGGGGTGATGCTTCAGCAGCCAGGCGATGGCGTCGGGGCGGTCCTGTCGCTTGGACACCGGGGTATAGCGCGCCCCCTTGGGCTTGGAGCGCGGCTGGGGATAATCGGTGATGTTGATCTTCAGGCGCAGATCGGCATCGGCTTCACAGCGTTCCAGCTCGTTCTTCGAGATCTGGCCGTTGGCGACGGGGTCAAGGCCCACGATGCCGGACGCCACTTCACCATCGGCGATGGCCTGGACCTCAAGCGGATGAAGCCCGCAGAAATCGGCGATCTGCTCGAAAGTGAGCGCGGTATTCTCGACGAGCCAGACGGCAGTCGCCTTGGGCATGAGCGGCAGGGCCATATATCCTCCTTCCTGGGCAACGAGCGGACCGCCCGCTTATTCGACGGTCCGGGTGCCGGCGGCGGCAACCTTCTGAGTGCGCCGTAGTTATATGGGACGACCAACGTGCGGTCAAACTCTTGGGGTAAGTCTCGGCAGCGTCTGGAAAAAGCCCTAGACGGTCAGCACGATCTTACCGATATGGGTGTTGGCTTCCATCAGTCGATGGGCGTCGGCGGCCTGGGCCAGCGGGAAGGACGCATGCACCACCGAACGGATGGCGCCGGCCTCGATCAGCGGCCACACCTTGTCGCGCAGGCTGGCGGCCATGCGCGCCTTGGCATCGTCCGATTGCGGCCGCAGGGTCGAGCCGGTCAGGGTCAGGCGCTTCAGCATCACCGGCATGAAATTGACCTCGGCCACCGAGCCTTTCAGGAAGGCGATGGACACCAGACGGCCATCGGCGGCCAGGGCCTTGACGTTGCGCGGGATGTAGTCGCCGCCCACCATGTCCAGGATCACGTCGACGCCGCGCTTGCTTTCGGCCTTGATCACCTCGACGAAATCCTCGGCGGTGTAGTCGATGGCGCGGTCGGCGCCCAACTCGCGGCAGGCCTGGGCCTTGGCGCCACCGCCGGCGGTGGCGAACACCTTGGCGTCCAGCGCCTTGGCCAACTGGATGGCGGTGGTGCCGATGCCGCCGGCGCCGCCATGGACCAGCAGGCTCTCGCCGGCCCTAAGGGCGCCGCGCTCGAACACGTTGTGCCAGACGGTGAAGAAGGTTTCGGGCAGGCTGGCCGCCTGGACCATGTCGAAGCCTTTGGGCACGGGCAGGCAATGGCGGGCGTCGACCACCACATATTCCGCATAGCCGCCGCCGGCGACCAGGGCGCACACCGCCTCGCCCACGGCGGGGCCGTCAACGCCTTCGCCCAGCGCGGCGATGGTGCCGGACACTTCCAGACCGGGCAGGTCGGAGGCGCCGGGCGGCGCCGGATAGGCACCCTGGCGCTGCAGCACGTCGGGACGGTTGATGCCGGCCGCCGCCACCTTGATGACCGCCTGCCCCTTGCCGGGCCGCGGGCAAGGCCGCGTGGCCAGTTGCAGCACCTCGGGGCCGCCCGGCTGGCTGATTTCGACGCAGGTCATAAATTCCGGCAGCATTATCCCTATCCCTCGTCACCTGTCCGTTGTGCGGCCAATCTGGTACGTTCGGGCGTTGATGGCAAGCGTCGAGGCAAACATGGATTGGGATGACATCGAGCCCAAAAAGAAGTCGGCCGCCTTAAGGAACCTCGAAATCATGGGTGTGGCCGAGTTGAATGCCTATATCACTGAATTGGAGGCCGAGATCGCACGGGTGCGCGCAGCCATCGCCGCCAAGCAATCGGCTCGCCAGGGAGCGGAGGGCTTTTTCAAGAAATAGGAGGCCGCCATGCTGAACGGCAGGACCGCCGTCGTCACCGGATCGACCAGTGGCATCGGCCTGGGCATCGCCCATGCCTTGGCCGCACAGGGCGCGCACATGGTTCTCAACGGATTGGGCGATTTTGCCGAGATCGAGGCGTTGCGGGTGCAACTGCAGGCCGATTACGGGGTCAAGGTGCGCTATGACGGTGCCGATCTCAGCGATCCCGCCGCCTGCGCCGCGCTGATCCAACGCGCCGAGGCCGAATTGGGGGCGGTGGACATCCTGGTCAACAATGCCGGCATCCAGCATGTCTCGCCGGTGGAATTGTTTCCGCCCGAGCGTTGGGATGCGGTGATCGCGGTCAACCTGTCGTCGGCCTTCCACACCATCCGCACCGCGCTGCCCGGAATGAAGGCCCGTGGCTGGGGGCGCGTCATCAATGTGGCTTCGGCCCATGGCTTGGTCGCCTCGGCCAACAAATCGGCCTATGTGGCGTCGAAGCACGGATTGTTGGGCCTGACCAAGGTGGTGGCGCTGGAGAACGCCGAAACGCCGGTCACCTGCAACGCCGTCTGCCCCGGCTGGGTGCTGACACCGCTGGTGCGGCGCCAGATCGAGGCCCGCGCCGCCTCGGAGGGGGTTTCGTTCGACGAGGCCCGGCTGGAATTGCTGGGCGAGAAACAGCCCAGCCGACGCTTCACCACCCCCGAGCAGATCGGCGACCTTGCGGTCTTCCTGTGCTCGCCGTCGGCCGACAACATGACGGGCGGCAGCATCAGCATCGACGGCGGTTGGACCGCGCAATAAAGAGCCGGTTGGACCGCGCAGTAAGAGACGGGCGCCGGTTTTGGGGCCGGCGCCCGTGCGGTTACGCCGCTTTGTCGGCGCTGCTGCCTTCGATCACCTTGGGCTTGGTGCTTGCGCCCGCGGTGATGGGGATGGTGCGCGGCTTCATCCGTTCCGGAACCTCGCGCTTCAACGCCACGTGCAACAGGCCGTTGCTCAGGCTGGCATCTTCCACCCGGATGAAATCGGCAAGTTCGAAGCGGCGCTCGAACGAGCGGCCGGCGATGCCGCGATGCAGGTATTGGGCCTGCTCTTCCTCGCGACGGCTCTTGCCGGAAATCACCAATGTCCGATCCTGCACGGTGATGTCCAGGTCGGCTTCCGAGAAGCCCGCCACCGCCATGGTGATGCGGTAGTCGTCGTCACTCAGCTTCTCGATGTTGTAGGGCGGGTAGGAATGGGCCGCCTCGTCCAAACGCTGCGCGGTGTCGACCATGCGCGACAGGTGGTCGAAGCCGACGGTCGAGCGGAACAGCGGCGACAGATCGAAAGTACGCATTTCCAGTCCTCCTTCTCGAAGCAACCAGATGGAAAGGCGATCGCCTGCGGGACAATGGCCGTCATCCTTGACCGGCCGGCCCGTCGGCGTCGCCGCACGACCCCGTTCGGCGGCCGTGCAGGATCGAGATAGGAGGCGCCGGAAATTCGTCAAGTGGGGGGCTTAGATCGGATTTTCCCGGCTTTCGCGTTGAATTCGCCGCGCGCCGCCGCCACGTGTGAGATCAGGTGCCTATCGCCGCGGCCCCGGGAATGGCGTAAGCTTGACCGGTCGGCCGGCTGGGGGCTGTCGGATAGGGGAGGGTTCGCTGTATGCCGCCACCTGCCTATTTTCACCGAACCTACGACGAAACCATGGATCTCATGGTCGAGGCCCGCAACTACATGGCCTATGTCGAGCGTCGGGAACGCGAGCGGGCGGGAACCATGACCGGGTTGCGCATGTCGTGCGAGGCCATGCGGATAACCTCTCGGCTGACCCAGGTGATGGCCTGGCTGATGATCCAGCGCGCCGTGCACGAGGGTGAGATCGACCTCGGCGAGGCCATGGGCGAATCCAATCGCCTGTCCGGTGGCGACGTGTGCCTGGACGACACCTTCAGCAGCGATCAGACGCTGCCGCACGGATTGCGCAGCCTGATGGACCGCTCGTTCCGTCTGTACCAGCGCGTGGCGCGCATCGAGGAACAGATGATCGGGCGGCTGAACTGACGCTCAGGCCTTCCAGGCCACTTCGAACAGCGGCACGGCCTCTTTGAACCCCTTCATGTACTTGGACCCGATGGACCGGAAGGTGGCGGCTCCCTTGCCCACGTTCAGATCCTTGACCACGCCGGTGCACAGAATCTGATCCGAATTGGTGGCGGCGCACACGCGCGCCGCCAACTGCACCGTGGTGCCGAACAGATCGTCCTCTTCCTCGATGGGTTCGCCGGCATTCAGGCCGATGCGCAGGTGCACGGCCTGATTGGGCAGGCGCCGGTTGTGCTGGTCCACCTGGCGCTGGATGCCGACGGATGCCTCGACCGCGGCGGCGGCGGTGGGGAACGAAGCCATGATGCCGTCGCCGGTATGCTTGATCTCCTTGCCGCCGAAATGGGCCAGCGCGCCGCGAACGATGGAATTGTGGCGCCGCACCAGCTCTTGGGCGGCGACGTCGCCGCGGGCCTGGGTCATGTCGGTGGACCCTACCATGTCGGTGAACATGACGGTGACGATCTGCGCCTTCTTGTCCCCCTTGCGGCCCCATTCCAGGATGGCGTCGCGCAGCACGCGGTGGGCGCCGGCCTCGTCACCCAGCATGAAGTCGCTCATGGCGTCGCGGCCCGACTGGACCATGCCCAGATAGCGCGGCTCCATCAGGTATTCCTCGATCTTGTCATAGAACTTGCGGGCCAGATCGCCGCGTGTTCCCAGCCGCTCCAGCGCCAGCGCCACCAGGCCGGACTTCACCGAATCGCCCTGCTTGCGGAAATCGCACAGCGCCTCGACCGCGCCGGCCAGATAAAGATGCAGCGCGAATTTGGTCAGGGCATCCATGTTGGGGGCCAGCGCCTTGGCCTGGTTCATGGCGCCGTCCAGGAAGCGGACCACGGTGGGCTGCAACGATTCCTGGGCCGCCGCCTGCTGATCGGCCTTGCCCTCTTTTTCGTCCGTCCTGTTCTTCTGCTCAGTAGGGGCGTCGGCCTTTTGGGGCTGGACGGCCTGGGGCGCCTCGGCCGGCCGGGGCATGGGCTCGGGTTCGGGGTCGGGACGGATTTCCGGCAGCGGCTCGTCGTCGCGGCCGGGGCGAATTTCCGGCAGATCGGCAAGGTCGGGATCGGCGGGGGCGATGTCGTCCTTGTCCTCGGGCTTGTCCTCGGGGGTCTTTTCCTCCTGCGCCAGAGCCTGCGCGGCCAGCTTGTTCAGCGATTTCTTGATGGCCCGGTCGCGCTCGGGGTTCGCGGACGCGGAACTTCCCCCGCCGCCCAGCGAGAAGCTGGGGGCGCCGAATTTGGGCAGATTGGTCTTGCGCGGCAGGAAACGAATGGAAAGCGGCACCGCCACCATCAGGAACGTGGTGACGAACACGGCGAACAACAGGCGGCCATATCCTTCCGGCGTGACCGTCCAGGTGAACCCCACCTGCCACAGCAGCAGAATGGCATTGGGCGTGATCTTGATGCTCAGCAGCGCGGTAGCCAGCGCCAGCGCGGTAATCGCCAGCAAGCGCGAGAAGAAACTGCGGGCGTGCGCCGTGTCGGCGGTCGGCGGTTTCCGGCTTGTTGGCCGGACGGCGGTCACGCGGACGGTCGGACGGGCGGTCGCCGTGGCGGATGCATTCTTGCCGGAAGACGAGGCGGCCGCGGTGCGGCTAGGGGCGGATGGCGACGGTGGCGGGCGGTTGTTGCCACCCGATTGTCCGGATTGTTTGGCTTTCTGCTGCGGCGACAGCGGCGAGGCGCCGTCGCTGGCATAAACTTCGCTTTCTTCGAAGCTGTTGTCGTCGGTGTAATAGGTTTCGCGGACCACCCGCACGCGGAAATGCAGGCTCTGTTCGAGTTCCTTGGCCTCGGCGATGGCGGTTTCGCGTTCGGTACGCGGAAAGCGCGCATGCAGCATCCACCCACGGCTTTCGAGGACGTAGACCTCGTAGTGGACGATGATCATGGCGCTTGGATACCCCAATCCTCCCCAGCCAATCTTTCCCGGGACAGGCCAAGAGTGACGGTTTCCCTCTTCGATTGCTCTAACGCCTTCGGCAATCGAAGTCCACGAAAAAGCAGAAAAAAAGGCTGCCCCGAAAGGCAGCCCATCCCTTGATCCAACAGAAAAACGGCGGCCCGAGGGCCGCCGTTGATCCAACTTACGACTTGATGCCGAAGCTGGCGAAGCGCTTGTTGAACTTCGCGATCTGGCCGCCGGTATCCACCATGCGATGGACGCCCGTCCAAGCCGGATGGGACTTCGGGTCGATGTCCAGACGCATCGTGTCGCCGGGCTTGCCCCAGGTCGAACGGGTCTTGAACTCGGTGCCGTCCGTCATGACCACGTTGATCTCGTGGTAATTCGGATGAATGTCGTTCTTCATGGCGTACTGCTCCGCAAATCGAAGGCGCCTCTATACAGAAAAGCAAGCTGCCATGCAAGCCTGGGTTTACGATTTTTTTCAGCCAACGACGAAGGGGGGTGGCGTCGTCGTCATCCCCATATGTTGTTGGTCGGTCACGCCCCGATCAAAAGGGGTGGCATTCCATGGTCAAGGTGGTGCGGACAGCCGCCAGCAGGTCGTCGCGGCGGAACGGTTTGGGCAGAAAATGCTGGGCGCCGATGGCGCGGACACGCTCGGCCACGTCGTGCTCGCGACCGGCGACGCCGCCCGGTACGACCAGCAGGCGGGCCCCGGTGAACGTCATGCGGGCGAAGCCGTCCAGTTCGCCGGTGACGACCAGATCGACGGGCTGGTCAGAGTGGATCACTCCTCCCGCAGGCACGGTGCCGGCGGTTTCCACTTCATAGCCGGCACCTTCGAGGATGGAGCGCAACGCATGGCGCGCGCGCACTTCCGATTCGATGACCAGAATGCGGGTCATTGTTTTCCTCCCATTTTTTGGGCGTGCCGGATCCGCCGCGACCGCCATTGTGTAAGCAGTATCGGCGGTTAAGTAGCTTCTTGCAAATTATACTTAAGTAGTCATGTCCTTGAGGGGCATAAGGGCACCGCCTATTGGCTACGCATCTTGGCGACCGGGATGGCCTCGGCTACCATCCCCCTCCGTATTGGATGGAGGCATGGAATGACTTTGGATGAGCGCCGCTTCGCCGCCTTGGCCGACGAGGTTCTGGAACAGTTGGGCGATGCCGTCGACGACGCCCTGGGCGACGAGATCGACGTGGACCTGCAGGCCGGCATCCTGACCCTGTCGCTGTCGGGCGGCGGCCAGTACATCATCAACAAGCACGCCCCCAACCGCGAGATCTGGATGTCGTCGCCGGTCAGCGGTGCCATCCATTTCGCCTGCCGCGACGGCCGCTGGGTGTCGACCCGCCAGCCCGATCTGGTGCTGCACGAGGTCTTAGCCCAAGAGCTGAAGGGGCGCTACGGCGTGGCGCCGCAGATCTGACAACGCTCCTTATATAATAGGAGTCGTGGAACCCCCGGGCGGCGCCGTAGGCGGGGGAGGCGCCGCGCAGGCGTCGAGCGTGCCGCGTCCGGTGCCAAATCTACGCATGACCTGGCGATTTCCTGGCTGCCTGCCGACAAGGACGCAGTAAGAGTGCCGCAAAATGACGCCAAGCAATGGGTTTTGGCTTTGCTGCCCAAGCAGTTGCGTGGTCTTTGGTTGGCCTACCCGTTGCGATAGGGTGGGTGGGTCCGATTCGATACTGGCAATCGGTAATACCCCTTGGGCGCGAGGGCTGATTTTCTGCCACTTGTGGCAAAAATACGGTCGATCGGGGCATGTCCGCTTGACAGCCTTGTGCCCCTGGATTACACCACGCCTACCCGCGCGGGTGGCCGCGGAGGGGGTGTAGCTCAGTCGGTTAGAGCGCCGGCCTGTCACGCCGGAGGTCGCGGGTTCGAGCCCCGTCACTCCCGCCATGCCGCCGCCGGCAACTGCTTCCCTAGGGGTGCAGGGGCCGGGTTGGTGGCGTTCGCGGTTTGAGGCTAGTGTCTTGCAGGGAGGGTTTCCGCCCTTTTTCGTCCTTTTGTCATCCCCTGAAATCGGTTCGTGGTTCGGCCATATATCCTTGTGGCTGGTCACCCATAAAGCGAACGGGGCGGCGTGGACGGCGTTTGGCGGGGCTTCTCGGGTCGGACCCAAAACATTAGGGCAGGGACGATGGAAGCTTGGCTGCTCGAATATCTGCCGATTCTGATCTTCCTCGGTATCGCCATCGCTGTCGCCGCCATCTGTATCGGCGCGTCGTGGCTGGTCGGTCATCAGAAGCCTGACCCCGAGAAGAATTCGGCCTACGAGTGCGGTTTCGAAGCCTTCGGTGATGCGCGCTCGAAGTTCGAGGTGCGGTTCTACCTGGTCGCAATCCTGTTCATCATTTTCGACCTCGAGGTCGCCTTCCTGTTCCCGTGGGCGGTTGCCCTGGGCAAGATCGGCCTGTACGGGTTCTGGTCGATGATGGTGTTCCTGGGTGTGCTGACCATCGGCTTCATCTACGAATGGCGAAAGGGAGCCTTGGAATGGGAGTGACCAATTCCGGACTGGTGACGCCCGCGCACTCGGCGCCGCTGCCTCAGGGCGCGGCGCAAAACCAGGTTCTGCAGCTGGTCACCGACCAGATCCAGGACAAGGGTTTCGTGCTGGCCAATGTCGACAAGCTGGTCAACTGGGCCCGCACCGGTTCGCTGTGGCCGATGACCTTCGGCTTGGCCTGCTGCGCGGTCGAGATGATCCATGCCGGCTGCTCGCGCTATGACCTGGACCGCTTCGGCGTCGTGTTCCGCCCGTCGCCCCGTCAGTCCGACGTGATGATCGTGGCCGGCACGCTGACCAACAAGATGGCCCCGGCGTTGCGCCGCGTGTACGACCAGATGGCCGAGCCCCGCTGGGTGATCTCCATGGGGTCGTGCGCCAATGGCGGCGGCTATTATCACTATTCCTACTCGGTGGTGCGCGGTTGCGACCGCATCGTGCCCGTGGACGTCTACGTCCCCGGCTGCCCGCCGACCGCTGAAGCCCTTCTGTACGGCATCATGCAGCTGCAGAAGAAGATTCGGCGGACCGGGACCATTCTCCGCTAGACCACCCGAGGGACGGCCAGACCACCATGACGCAAGCGCTGAAGGACCTGGGCGACTATATCGCCGCCGCCCTGCCCAACGATGTGCTCGAAACCGAGGTCAATCGCGTCGGCGAGTTGACCATCACCGTGCGCACGCCCTCCATCGTGAAGGTTATGACCTTCCTCCGCGACGACACCACCTGTCTGTTCAAGCAGGTGGTTGACGTTTGCGGTGTGGATTATCCGGCGCGCGAACAGCGGTTCGACGTCGTCTATCACCTGTTGTCGATGAAGCACAATCAGCGCCTGCGCGTGAAGGTGCAGACCGACGAGGACACCGCGGTTCCGTCGATCACCGGCGTGTTCAACTCGGCCGGCTGGTTCGAGCGCGAAACCTGGGACATGTACGGCGTGGCCTTCTCGGACCACCCGGACCTGCGCCGCATCCTCACCGATTACGGTTTCGAGGGGCATCCGCTGCGCAAGGACTTCCCGCTGACCGGCTATGTGGAACTGCGCTACGACGAAGAGCAGAAGCGTTGCGTCTACGAGCCGGTGAAGCTCACCCAGGATTTCCGCAGCTTCGATTTCCTCTCGCCGTGGGAAGGCCAGGGGCCTCTTCCCGGTGACGAAAAGGCGGAAGGGAGCCGCTGACCATGGCCGAGTCCCAGATCAAGAGCTACAACATCAACTTCGGTCCGCAGCACCCTGCCGCGCACGGCGTGCTGCGTCTGATCCTCGAGATGTCGGGCGAGGTCGTCGATCGCGCCGATCCGCATATCGGCCTGCTGCATCGCGGCACCGAAAAGCTGATCGAGCACAAGGTGTACCAGCAGTCGATCCCCTATTTCGACCGCCTGGACTATGTGGGCACCATGAACCAGGAGCACGCCTTCGTGCTCGCCGCCGAGAAGCTGCTCGGCCTGGAGGTGCCGCTGCGTGGCCAGTACATCCGCACGCTTTATTGCGAAATCGGCCGCATCCTCAACCACCTGCTGAACGTCTGCTCGTTCGTCTTCGACGTCGGCGGCATGACGCCCATGCTGTGGGGCTTCGAGGAACGCGAGAAGCTGATGGAGTTCTACGAGCGCGCTTGCGGCGCTCGTCTGCACGCCAATTACTTCCGCATCGGAGGTGTCGCTTTCGACCTGCCGCCGGGCCTGCTGGAAGACATCGCGGCGTGGTGCGACCAGTTCCCCAAGGTGATCGACGACATCGAAACCCTGGTGACCGAAAACCGCATCTTCAAGCAGCGTACCGTCGATATCGGCACGGTGACGCCCGAGCAGGCGCTGGATTGGGGCTTCACCGGCCCGAACCTGCGCGCCTCGGGCTTCGCCTGGGATCTGCGCAAGTCGCAACCCTACGACGTCTACGACCGCATGGATTTCGACATTCCGGTCGGCAAGCACGGCGACTGTTATGACCGCTATCTGATCCGCGTGATCGAGATGCGCGAATCGCTGAAGATCATGAAGCAGTGCATCGCCCAGATGCCGGGCGGTGCCGTCCGCGCCGAAAACCGCAAGGTCACGCCGCCGCCGCGCGCCGAGATGAAGCGGTCGATGGAAGCGTTGATCCATCACTTCAAGCTGTTCACCGAGGGCTTCCACGTGCCCGCCGGCGAGATCTATGCCGCGGTCGAGGCGCCCAAGGGCGAGTTCGCCGTGTATCTGGTCGCCGACGGCACCAACAAGCCGTACCGCTGCAAGATCCGGCCGCCGGGATACGTGCACCTGCAGGCGCTGGACATGATGTCCAAGGGACACATGCTGGCCGACGTGGTCGCCAATATCGGCTCCATCGACATCGTTTTCGGCGAGATCGACCGATGAGCACTCAAGAACCGACGTCTTTCGCCTTCACCCCCGAGAACCTGGAAAAGGCGAAGAAGATCATCGCCAAGTACCCGGCGGGCCGCCAGCAATCGGCGGTCATGCCGCTGCTGGACCTGGCCCAGCGTCAGGTGGGCTGGACCAGCATGGCCGTCATCGAAGCGGTGGCCGAGATGCTGGACATGGCGCCCATCCGCGTTCAGGAAGTGGTGACCTTCTACACCATGTACAACCAGCGGCCCGTGGGTAAGTTCCACGTGCAGGTGTGCACCAATATCTGCTGTCTGCTGCGCGGCTGCGACGGCGTGGCCGAGGCGGCCAAGCAGGCGCTGGGCGTGGAGTGGGGCGAGACCTCCGCCGATGGTCTGTTCACCCTGGCCGAGGTGGAGTGCCTGGGCGCCTGCACCAACGCGCCGATGATGCAGATCAACGACGACTATTACGAGGACCTGACCCCCGAGACCACCAAGGCGGTGCTCGAGGCGCTCAAGCGGGGCGAGACCCCGAAGACCGGTCCTCAGAACGGTCGTCAGTTCTCGGCCCCCGAGGGTGGCCCGACCACGCTCACCGAGCTCACCTTCCAGACGGAGAAGGCGTGATGCTGCGCGACCAGGATCGAGTTTTCACCAATCTGTACGGCATTCACGACTGGGGCCTGAAGGGCGCCCGGGCGCGCGGCGATTGGGACAACACCAAGGCCATCCTCGAAAAGGGCCGCGACGCCATCATCGAGGAAGTCAAGAATTCCGGCCTGCGCGGCCGTGGCGGCGCCGGTTTCGGCACCGGCATGAAGTGGTCCTTCATGCCCAAGACCGCCGGCGCGCGTCCGCACTACCTGGTGATCAACGCCGACGAAGGCGAGCCGGGCACCTGCAAGGACCGCGAGATCATGCGTTTCGACCCGCACAAGCTGGTCGAGGGCGCGCTGATCGCCTCGTTCGCCGTCGGCGCCCATGCCGCCTACATCTACATCCGTGGCGAGTTCGTCCGCGAGGCCGAGCACCTGCAGGCCGCCATCGACCAGGCCTATGACGCCGGGCTGATCGGCGACAATGCCTGTGGCTCCGGCTACAAGTTCGATTGCTACGTCCATCGCGGCGCCGGCGCCTATATCTGCGGCGAGGAATCGGCGCTGATCGAATCGCTGGAGGGCAAGAAGGGCCAGCCCCGCCTGAAGCCGCCGTTCCCGGCCGGCGTCGGCCTGTACGGCTGCCCGACCACGGTGAACAACGTGGAATCCATCGCGGTGGTGCCGACCATCATGCGCCGTTCGGCGTCGTGGTTCGCCGGCCTGGGCCGTCCGAAGAATTCCGGCACCAAGCTGTTCTGCATCTCCGGCCACGTGAACCGTCCGTGCAACGTGGAAGAAGAGATGGGCATCCCGCTGAAGGAGCTGCTGGAAAAGCATGCCGGCGGCGTGCGCGGCGGCTGGGACAACCTGTTGGCGGTCATCCCCGGCGGCTGTTCAGTGCCGGCGCTGCCCAAATCCATCTGCGACACCGTGCTGATGGATTTCGACAGCCTGCGCGAGGTCCGCTCGGGCTTGGGCACGGCGGCGGTGATCGTCATGGACAAGTCGGCCGATATCGTCCGCGCCATCACGCGGCTGTCGCGCTTCTACAAACATGAATCCTGTGGCCAGTGCACCCCGTGTCGCGAGGGCACCGGCTGGATGTGGCGTCTGATGGAAAAGCTGGCTCGTGGCGAGTCCTCCATGGAAGAAGTGGAGATGCTCGAGCAGGTGACCCGTCAGGTCGAAGGCCACACCATTTGCGCCCTCGGCGACGCTGCCGCGTGGCCGATTCAGGGTCTGATCCGCAACTTCCGCTCCGAGGTCGAAAAGAAGATCGCCGGGCGGGCCCAGAGCGCGGCCTGAGGAGAGACGACGCCAAATGCCCAAACTGACCATCGACGGACGCGAGATCGAAGTCGAGGCCGGGGTAACCATCCTCCAGGCCGCTGAGCAGCTCGGCATCGAGATCCCGCGCTTCTGCTACCACGAACGTCTGGCCATCGCCGGCAATTGCCGCATGTGCCTGGTGGAAGTGGAAAAGATGCCCAAGCCCGTCGCCTCCTGCGCCATGCCGGTAGGCGAGGGGATGGTGGTGCACACCAACAACGCCAACGTGCGCAAGGCGCGCCAGGGCGTCATGGAATTCCTGCTGATCAACCATCCGCTGGACTGCCCGATCTGCGATCAGGGCGGCGAGTGCGATCTGCAGGACCAGGCCATGGCCTATGGCGGCGATCGTGGCCGCTACCAGGAAGAAAAGCGCGCTGTCGAGGACAAGTCCTACGGCCCGCTGGTTCAGACCTGGATGACCCGCTGCATCCAGTGCACTCGCTGCATCCGCTTCATCACCGAGATCGCCGGCACGCCGGTTCTCGGCGGCCTCGGTCGTGGCGAGCACATGGAGGTGTCCAAGTACGTGGACGCCGCCCTGTCCTCGGAACTGTCGGGCAACCTGATCGACCTGTGCCCGGTCGGCGCGCTGACCAACAAGCCGGCGGCCTATACCTACCGCGCCTGGGAGCTGAAGAAGACCGAGAGCATCGACGCCATGGACGCGCTGGGCTCGGCCATCCGCATCGACGCCCGTGGCAACGAGGTCGTCCGCATTCTGCCGCGCGTCAACGACGACGTGAACGAGGAATGGCTGGGTGACCGCTCGCGCTTCGCCTGTGACGGCCTCAAGCGTCAGCGCCTGGATCGCCCGTTCGTCCGCAAGGACGGCAAGCTGGCCCCGGCCAGCTGGGGCGAGGCGTTCGCCGCCATCGCCGACAAGCTGAAGGGCGTGCCGGGCAGCAAGATCGCTGCCATCGCCGGCGATCAGGCCGATTGCGAAACCATGGTGGCGGTCAAGGACCTGCTGGCCAGCCTGGGCTCGGGCAACATCGACTGCCGCCAGGACGGCGCCAAGCTGGACGCTTCGGTGCGCGCTTCGTACCTGTTCAACAGCACCGTCGCCGGCATCGAGGACGCCGACGCCCTGCTGGTGATCGGGTCGAACCCGCGCAAGGAAGCGCCGGTGCTGAACGCCCGCATCCGCAAGCGGTACCTGAAGGGTGGTTTCAAGGCCGCCGTGGTCGGCCCCAAGGCCGACCTGACCTTCAAGCACGATTGGCTGGGCGACAGCGCGGCCGTGTTGGCCGAGATCGCCTCGGGCAAGCATCCCTTCCTCGACGTGCTGAAGTCGGCCGCCAAGCCGGCCATCATCGTCGGTCAGGGTGCCCTGTCCCGCGAGGACGGCGCCGCCATTCTGGCTCTGGCCAAGAAGATCGCCGCCGCCGCCGGCGTGGTGAAGGATGGCTGGAACGGCTTC
>DATGXU010000220.1:0-5148 GCA_035298685.1 Magnetospirillum sp.
GGCATGGTGCCCCTGCTGGTCGCATGGAAGCCCGGCCGGGAGGATGCGTGCGAGGTTTATTGCCGCATCGGCAGCCCCACGCCGCGCGTCCTGCACAGGTTGTTCGCCGGCGCGAGCTCAGCGGGCCACCTGCCGATCGCCGCCGATTGCCTCGCATTCCTCGCCCGCGTTCCCGCCGATGGACTTTGGCCGCGCTTCAGGCTGGGCGTGAGCTTCGCCTTCACCGCGGACGGCGTCACGCTGACACTCTTCGCCCACGCCAACCAGATCTTCCCCAGCGCCGCCACGGCCCATCGCCGCATCGCCGAACTGGGCCGGCAGCTCGCCGCGCCGCTACCCGTGTACGAAGCGATCTCGCGCCGAATAGCGCTGGAGCGGCTCGCCGAGGTTGCCCACGGCATGGTCGGCATGAAGATGCTGGGCGACGGCCGGATCGCTTTGGCAGTCGGCGTATCGGCGGGCGACCTTACTCGAACTCGATGATTGCCGCGTCCACCGCTAGGCTTTCACCGGGCTTGAGTTGACCGTCTTGACCGCTTGCCCGCCGCGCTGGAAGTGTCCGAGACCCCGGCGGCGCCGCTCGCCCGCGCCACCGCGCTGACCATCTGCGCCGCCACCATCGTGGCGCTGGCCTGGGCCAGCATCGGCGATCTGGACATCGTCGCCACCGCGCCGGGCAAGGTGGTGCCCTCCGAGCGGGTCAAGACCATCCAGCCGCTGGAGACCTCGATCGTGCGCGCCGTCAACGTCACCGAGGGCCAGGCGGTCAAAGCCGGCGACGTGCTGGTGGAGCTGGAGGTCACCGGCGGCGCCGCCGAGGTGGCGCGGCTGACCGCCGAACTGGCTACCGCCCGGCTGGACTCGGCCCGGCTGGCGGCGCTGCTGGCCGACCAACCGGAACAGGCCTTCGCCCCGCCCGCCGGCGTGCCGGAATCGCTGATCGAGGTGCAGCGCGCCCTGCTCGCCAGCCAGCTGAAGGAACACGCCGCCAAGGTGGCCTCGCTGGAGGCCGAGTTCGCCAAGCGCCAGGCCGAGCGCACGACCACCGAAACCGATCTGGCCCGCCAGGAAGCGGTCTCGCTGAAGATCAAGGACGAGACCGAGCGCCGCCAGGAGCTGGCCGGCAAGGGCTACGGCTCGCAGATCGACCGCGCCCGCAGCGAGAAGGAACTGGCCGACAACCAGGGCCAGCGCCAGGTGCAGAAGGCCAAGCTGGGGTCATCGCAGAATCTTCCCAAAATCGTACGCTAAGGAACGGGGCCAGAACATAGGCCCGTTCTCAGCGTGATTTGGAAGGTCAGGCTGCGTCCAGGATTGACCCATTCGGGTTGCGCAACGGCCGGAAGCCCCCTTGAACGGGCTCGCTCGGCCAGATGTAATCGCCGTTGAAGCTGATGTGTTCCCATCCCAGCGGCGCGATGTGGGCCAGCAGGTCATCGGCAATGTCCTCGCCGCTGGCTCGCAATTCGGCAACTGCCCGGCTCAAGTACACGGTGTTCCAGAGGATGACGGCGGCCACAGCCAGGTTGAGGCCAGACGCACGATAGCGCTGGTTCTCGAACGTCCTGTCGCGGATTTCGCCATGGCGATGGAAAAACAGGGTGCGCGCCAGCGCATTTCTGGCCTCGCTCTTGTTCAGGCCGGCATTCGACCGGCGGCGAAGCGCCGGGTCGGTGATCCAGTCCAGGGTGAACAGCGTCCGTTCCACCCGGCCGACTTCGCGCAGCGCCTTCGCCAAAGCGTTCTGCCGGGGATAGGCCGACAGCCGGCCAAGGATGGTCGACGGGGCGACGGTGCCGGCGCGGATCGAGGCGGCCAGCCGCAGGATTTCACTCCAGTTCTCCTCGACCAACCGCAGGTTGAGGGTGCTTCCCACCATGGGGTCGAGGGTCTTGTACTTCACCTGCCCGTTCGGGACCGACAGCTTGCGGTCGGCCAGGTCGCGGATGCGCGGGGCGAACCGGAACCCCAGCAGGTGACACAGGCCAAAGACGTGATCGGCAACGCCTCCGGTGTCGGTGTAGTGCTCCCGAATGTTCAACGAGGTCTCGTGGTGCATCAGGCCGTCCAGGACGTGGGCGGCTTCGCCGGCATTGGCAGCGATGACCTTGGTGTAGAACGGGGCGTATCGGTCGCTGATGTTCACGCCCGGTGCTGAGCCGTACTTGGCGTTGTGGTCGGCACGGGCCTCGCCATGTCCTCCGGCCTTGAAGAACTGGCCGTCCGAGGACGACGTATCCCCTGGCCCCCAGATTTCCGTCAATGGCTGGGCATGGATGGTCTCGGTCAGGCAGCCAAGGGCGGCGGCATAAGTCTCATCGCGGATGTGCCATTCCGCCGTCCACAGCAGCCGGGAATGGGGCAGGTTGCCGGCGCTCCGCGCCATGCGGGACAGGCCGAGGTTGGTGGCGTCGGCCAGCACCGCCGTCATCAGCGCCACCGGGTCTGCCGGAGGCGCACCAGTCCGAAGGTGGCTGAAACGTTCGGCAAAGCCGGTCCACTCATGGACCTCGGCAAACAGTTCGGTGATGCGCAGGCGCGGCAGCATGGAGTACAGCCGGCCGAGCCGTATCGTCGATCTCGGCGGTTTCGTCACGCCGGATGGGGCTCATCGACAGGCCCTCCTCGGTGATGACGGCTTCGGGCAGGCTGCCCTCGGCCGCCAGGGCATCGCCCTCCTGGAGGCGGCTTTCGAGCGTGACCACACGCTCCTGGCGCCACGCCTCGAAGCTGTCGGGCACAGCCAGCCCCAGATTCCGCTCCTGCTGTCGGGTGGTGAAGACGGCAGGAGGAAGTAGGAAGTCATCGAAAGCACGGAACGACCGGCTACCTTCTACCCAAATGTCGCCCGAGCGCAGACGGTCGCGCAGGTGAACCATGACGGCCACCTCGTATGCGCGCCGGTCAGGCACGCCCATATCGGACAACAACTTCCGCCATTGCGGGGAGAGGAAAGCGACCGGGCTACGTGCCGGCAGGTCGCGACGCCCCGAGGTGTGGATGTCCCGCAGGGCGTCGAGGGCCGTCAGCAACGGATCGCTGCCCTTCCATGACCGGAAGGTAAAGGTGGCGAGAACGACCTTGGCGATGCGGTGATGCGCTCCAGCACCGTCGTCGCCGGCAGGAGAATGCCTTGTTGCCGAAGGAAGGCGACGGTGCCGCTTACGATGGCGTCCCCGCGATCGGTGCCCGTGGCCTCGTGGAACGCCACCTTCGCCGTTGGCCGATAGTCCGACCGCGCAAACGGTCGGACACC
Organism: Magnetospirillum sp.; assembly: GCA_035298685.1. Classification (GTDB taxonomy): domain Bacteria; phylum Pseudomonadota; class Alphaproteobacteria; order Rhodospirillales; family Magnetospirillaceae; genus Magnetospirillum. The sequence continues at coordinate 3,257 of DATGXU010000220.1, forward strand.
AAGGTGTTCCTGCAATTCGCCAAGGTGCTCTCGCCGCGTCTCTTCCCGTTGGGCATATTCGGCGAAGGTCTCGGGGCGAACGCCCAGTTGCTCGGCAATGAAGCGCACCATATCGACCGGCGGCCGCTCCGTTGGGCCGAGCGCCCGACCGGGAAAGCGCAGATAAGCGAGGTGGATGGCGAAACCCAGCCGGTTCGCGTCACGGCGGCGGCGGCGGATGAGGGCCAAGTCCTCGGCCGACAAGGTGTAGTGGCGAACGATGGAAATCGGGTCTGGTGGCGCGTCGAACAGAATCGCACGGGATTGAGGAGAAAGAATCTCGTGCTTCTTCATGGGGGCGCTCCCGGAGCTGACTGCGGCGCAAGGCCAGTCAGCCTAACAGCGAACCCTTTGGGGCGGAATGGTCACCGAGGGTCCGCCGTGGTAGCTGCGCCCCCTACAGAACGAACTTGGCATCGACCTCGCCATAGGGCGCCACCACTTGGTCGGTGGTGCGGGTCAGCAGACCCAGCTTGGTCAATTCTTCCACGTCCTTGTGGACGTTCTTGTAGTCGCGGTGAAGGTCGGCAGCCAGCGCCTTGACGGTGCGCACCTCGTGATGCCGGACATACCGCAGCAGGTCCAGTCGCTTGGGGGTCAGGGCCGCCAGCAGGGCCGGAAGGTCGTGGAAGGTAACGTGGGTCTCGTTGACCTGTTCACCGCGCTCAGCCCGGTGCCAGGCGTCAATGAAACGCTTCCCCATGTCTTCCAGGCTACCGACATGCACGTTCACGGTGTTGCTGCCGCTCATAGGTCACCTCGAAACTTTCTCACATCGGCCACGAAATCGGCGATCAGCGCCTCGACCGTGGTGAAGGTGTAGGGTTCTTCCCGATCCGCAAGGTGGCGGTGGTTGCCCTTGCCCCGCTCGTTATCGTATCCGACCACGCGTTGGCCGGGGTAGCCGTAAAACAGGCTGTACTTCAGGTCATGCGCACTGCCCGCGACCGGCTTCGGCACCCGCCAGATGGTGAGTTCGGCGATGGCGCCGTCCGGATAGTCTTTCCGGTCGTAGAAGAGGCATTTGGCTTTCATATGGTGTCATATACCATACGCTGCAATATGGTGTCAAGCACCATAGGTGCGGTTCACGTATCCATCCAATGGCGTCGAGGCGGCGGCGCTGGCTTCCAGTTGGATCGTATCCGTCCGGTGAGGGCCACAGGTCAGACGGGATGCAGGAGTTCGTTGGTTTCGATGGCGCTGATGGCTGCTTTGAGAGTCAAGCCCTGGTGGATGAGGAACCATTGGCCGGTGTGGCGATGCCATTGGACGTCGAAGCGGTCTCGGCCCGTCCAGTCGAGACGGGTAAAGGGGGCATCGAATTCTTCGCCGAGATTGTCAGGGAAGCCCGAGCGGTAGCGCTGGAGGAAGCGGTATTTGCTACCGTGCCATTTGCCCTGGATATCGACGGGGTAGTTGAACTGGGTCGGGGTTATGACCGGCAGGAAGCGGGGCTTCAGGACGGTATCGATGAAGGCCTGGCATGCTGCTGTGATGGCGGCCTTTTCCGTAGCGGACAATGTCGGTGCTCTCATGCGACAGCCTCGATGACGGCGGTTTTCCAATTCCACGGCAGCCTCGCCAGCACGTCGGCCAGCCAGGCATGCGGATCCATGCCGTTCATCTTGCAGGTCTCGATCAGGGTGTACAGCGCGGCGGCGCGCCGTCCGCCGGCATCGGAGCCGGCGAAGGTCCAGTTCCTGCGGCCGACGGCGATGCCGCGCAGCGCCCTCTCCGCCGCGTTGTTGGACAAGTCGACGCGGCCGTCGGCCAGGAACAGGGTGAAGGCCGGCCAGCGCTTCAGCAGATAGTCCATGGCCTTGGCGGTATCCGACTTGCCCGACAGCCCG